>JAGWIG010000092.1 GCA_028873515.1 Pseudomonadota bacterium
GTATTCCCCGATGTGCTTCAGGCCGTAGTGGTCAGCGACGGTTTCAAAGTCATCTGCAAACTGCTTGGTTACGGTCACACGCTTAGAAACGGACATATTCATCACCCAACTGGTAGAAGCTCATGGCTTCGCGGTTGAACATCAGATTGCAATTCCCAATCCAGCCATCCCCGTTGCGCTGCGCCTCGACGGTCAAACTTGCATCCGGCTCGTCGGATTTCTTGTCCGGGGTTTTTTCCTTTTCCTTGTTGCGCCACACCGCAAGGACGTTCTCGGCCATGTCCGCAATCTCGGACGCGCCCTTGATGTCATGCAGGCGCGGAGGCTTGGAATCGTCGTTTCCCTTCCTAGCGTGGGCGACAAGGTGGATATGCAGCGGGTTGGCGTGGGCGACGGTCTGGATTTGGTCAACGAACATCTTTTGTGCGCTGTAGTCATCCGGTGCCATGCCGCACTTCATCAGGCTGTCGATCAGAACGTGATCCACCCCGATATGCTCGGCAACCCACCGGCACAAGGCGACCACCTCACGCGATGACAGGCTGCCCTGCGTGTCATACATCCAGACCCGCTCGGTGACGTAGCGCATGAATGCGTTGAGATCGTCGGCTGTCGGCTGCGTGGTTTCGGCGTGCTGGTACAGCATCCGTTCAAGCACACGCTCGGGCCGGAACTCGGGCGAAAAGATGAAAATCCGCTTGCCATGACGGATCGCCTCGTTGAACACCTGAGAAATCAGCAGGCTCTTGCCGTGGCCCTTGTAACCGGCCCAAATCGTGAGTTCGTTATGGCGAAATTCAAACTTTCCGCGAAGGTGGCTGAACGGAAGCCGGGTGGCGTGCGGGTCGCCGTCATGCCGTCCGACGATCAGGTCGCGTATCTGCAACTTGTAGTCCGTTGCAGGCTTGACGTTGTGGCTGATCGACGGGTTCATGTACCCTGTCAGGTCAAGATCGCGAAGCAGATTGGGCGACTCCATGATCCGGCCTGCAAGCCTGTCGAGCGTGGTTGCTCCTGCCTGTTCCCTAGTCTGCATGGCAAATCCTCGCTGCGTCCTGAAGTCGCTCAACGGCCAGCATCAGGCGCTTGTTGTTTTCCTCGGACAGCGGTTCCCCGTTAGCAAGCTGCGAACCGGAAAGCGCAACGATCAGGCTTTCCGTGGACACTGCCGCCAGTACGTCACGCGGGTTGAACGGCATCCTCTCGGGCTTGGTTGGTGCGTAGGGGTCGGCTACCCGCTCTGGGAACAGGTCATCGAACGTCATCCCGACAGCGCCGAGGATGGAATCTACCGAGCATCCAGCGAAGCAATGAACCAGGACGCGGCCATCATCCTTTTCCGTGATGGTCATGGAAGGATTCTTGTCGGAATGGGCAGGACAGCAGGCGATCCAGCTTTCGCGCCCGGTGCGCTTGACCTTCGTGAGTTGGTTCAGCAGTTTGTCTGCGATCATGCCGCCACCCCGCTGTCGTAAACCCGCGTTGACTTGACCTGACAGCCCTCGATCTTGAACACGGTACGGTAACGCTGCTCACCCTCAAGCCACGCCCGGTTCTTGTAGGACTCGTCAGCCTGGGCCTGCATGGATGCGCGTCTAGCCTCAAGGCTGGTGTCAAGTTTTGGCGTTGCGTCCTGTACCGGGGTCTTGGCCCTTCCGTACTTCACCGCGTTGTCGCACCATGACCGCCATGCAGCTTGCCAGTCCTTGTAGGTCGATCCCTTGGCCGTGTGCCAGTTACGGAAAGAGTCAAGTTCAGTCGTGACGTTTACACCCCGTTCGTTGGCATAGCCGATGCTGGTTTCGTTCAGCGTGAAATCGTCAGCCAGTTGGGTTGCCTTTTTCACGCCCTCTTTTTTATTTTTAATATTGGTTAATGGTTTATGGTTAGCATTGCCATCGCTATGCGGTCGCATTGCGTTCGCATAGCCTTCGCTAACAGAATCGTTGGAACCCGCATGTTTGTTGGCCCATCGGGCATTCGCTGACTCCTTTGCCTTCTCTGATTTGGAGTGAAAATCACCGATTACACGGTCACAATGGTTATGTACCCATCCCTCGTCCGTCCTCACGAAGAAGTCTTTAAGCACATTTCGTATGGCTTGCATTTCATCCGCATTGCGGGCGCTATGCGTTCGCATAAGAATCTCATCGTCAATTGGTAACGGCTGCTCGTTCAGGTAATACGAGTCAAGCAGTTGACGATATGCTCCATGCTCCAGCATGGTCAGGTGTCCGGTGTCTCTCCGGTAGTCGCCTATGTTGAACCTGTAGTAATGCATCACTGATCCCTCACGCGCTCGCCTGCGCATCCTTCACTTGATAGGGTGACGGCGTACCAGCGCGTGAAGGGATACGCTGGCCGGATGCCTCCGTTGCCGTCATTGAAAACATCAGTCGCCGCCGTGGGTCTTGATGTGCGCCAGGATGGCCGCGCGCTGCCGGGCTTTTCCGGTGTGGGCGTGGAAGGAGTCGCAGGCGGTGGGTTGCTGGGCTATGCTCATCATTCGCAAAGCCCATAAGAAGATGCGCATGCCGGCGAATCATCCAGCCGCGTAAAATCAACCTGCTTGCCGCCTCGGCTGGTCTGTGACCACTTGATAACCTGGCGCACGTTGCCGCGTTCCATCGCGGTGTCGTTGTCTCCAGGAGCCGGGAAGAATGTTGCGTTGCGCCTCTTGCTTGCCTCGCCTACCAGACGCTCCCATTCCTCAATACGGTCGAAATGCTCGGGGAAGCGCTTGCTGATTTCCAACACTTCATCCTTGCCGGCGTTGATGCACGGCATGCAGCCGACGCGTCCCATTCCCATGCTGTAAAGCAGATTCGGTTTGATACCGTGCTTGCGGTGCTGCTCGAATACCATTTCGGCAGTCCACTTGTGGATTGGCCGCACAATTACCAAGCCGCCGCCGACATCCTCGCGCTCGGCAAGGTTTGCGCGGTTGCGTGACTCGTCCGCGCGCACGCCCTGCCACGATTCGACCGATCCATGCTTCTCGATCAGCTCAAGCGCATATTCGGTAGCCGGCTTGGTCTTGAGGAATTCTGTGCAGAATTGCCGGGTACGGCTGGGGAATCGTCCCTTTATGATGCACAGGTCTAAATACGGGTTTCCGGTCGGCCCCTTGTCGAACACGGCCAGCGTGCGCGCTACCACGTCATCTGCCTCCATGTCTGACAGCTCACGCTGGGCCGGCTTCCATTTCCAGTAGCCAATGCGATGCGACGTGTAAATGTTGAATGGATCGGCTGGCACATGCCCAAACTGCGTGACATTTTTCGGAGCACTCCACACCCACTTACCGGGTACTGGTTTGCGCAGTTTCGCAGGCCACTTGTCACGCACATAGCCGTGGCGGTGCCACCACCAGTCGGTGAAATCTTGGCGCAGCACCTTGATCGGAACGCGCACAGCGTCTTCCAGGTAGCGCAGGTATTCATAGACCAGCGGATGCTCGTTTCCTGTGTCACAGAACACGCTGCTGATGTTTTCAAGCGGGTGCAGCTCGGTGGCCAGCAGCAAGGTAGCGGTCGAATCCTTGCCGCTGCTGTTGCTGACGAGGATATGGGTCATCAGTCGCCCCTCCCCTGATCCTGACACAGCCCGCGCATCTGCTCGGCTTCCTCGCTGTCCTCGCCCGGCTCTTCCTGTGAGAATTGCTCGGCTTTAATGCTCCCATATGCATCAGATGCTTTGCCAAGGAACCGCATTACGTTGTCAGCAAGTTTTCTGTTTTCGCTCATTTAATCGCCCCTTCCCTCCGTACTAGACGTGACGCACCACCCGCCCTTGAACCATTGCGATTCCTCGCTGTCCGATCCGGGTTCTCTCAGGAACTGTTTGCAATCGTCAAACATGGCCTGATTGCATACCAGGCCGCGCGGGTGAATACGGCACCTGAGCTTGTTGTCAGCGCTGTCGTAGGCGTGTACACAGTCGCCACAGTTCATGCCGACGCCCTCCCTTGCAGCAGATTGGTCAGCAGCTTGGTCTTCTCGCGCTCGGCCCTCAGTGCCAGTTCAGCGGTTTGGGACGCAGTCATCTTGTGATGGCTGGTGGGGCAGAGATGGACAGCCGCGTTCATGCAGCAGTGTCGATTTTTGGATACTTGCGCATGACTTTTTTGTGCAGAGCAATTAGCTTGTCGCCGGTTGACCAGCGCGGTTGATGATTCTTGTTGCGCATCATCATCTGCACGGCAGCTCCGGTCGTACCGATTTCATTGCCTATCGCAGCGTATGTGTACCCACGTTGCAGCAGGTCGTTTATGGTGTCTGTCCAAATCATGTAAGAAGAATATCAAACAAAAAACAACTGTGCAACAAGTTTATTTACAAAAACTACTTGCATCCTGTAAAAACATTTGCAATAATGCAATTCATCGCAGCAGAACACCGCAGCGACCCGGCAAAACCGCAGAGCGGCATGACCCGACCCAGGCGCAACGGCCACATGGCACGCAGGAACGCAGGGAAGACCAGTCAACCACCGGGAGCAGTCCAACCTATACCGCTGCACACACGCAGCCATAACAAGGAGCGATGAGATGAACGACCGCATTTCCTGTTTCCTGACCGACAGCGACGATGCCCGTCTGCTGGATGCCGCCGATACCGCTTCAGCCATGTACGACGTTGCGCTTGAGCAGCACACCGACTACCTGCTGGAAGAGTGCAAGCAAGCCGCCTACTGCGAACGCCTGATCATGGACTACGAAATGATCGAAGGCTGCGCGGCAATCATAGCGGAGATTGCCAACTGGTCGGGCCGCAGCGACGAGGCGAACGAGCGGATGAAGCGGCTGCATGTGCTGCTGGCGCAGGCTTTGGGTGAAGTGGCGAAGATCGAGGTGGAAGCATGAGCGCGCATACGCCAGGGCCTTGGGGCCTAATTAAATCCGAGACCGGGCCTTGGGCCGTATTTGGTGAGGATGGAAGCTGGGTTGCTACCACTTGTAAGAGGCAATGGAAGACAGAAGACACAGCGAACGCAAGGATTATGTCTGCATCCATTGACATGCTTCAGGCTCTTAAATGGGCGGTTGAAAATCCTACAGATGATGCTTACTGGATCGCTCAGGCTAAAGCAGCCATCGCCAAAGCGGAGGGGAAGCCATGAACAGCTTCAATCACTTCAACGAACTGCGCCGCCACCAACTGCGCACCCGCCGCATCACCAAGGAAGTACTACTCGTACTGGCCTGCGTGGTGGCGATTGTCCTGATTCAAACTTTGGGTAAATGAAATGAGCGAAGAAGTTATCACCAGTTACAAGGGGTTTGACATTAACTGGAAGTGTCATGATTTCCAGTTCGCGCTTGGCGAAACCTATCTGCATGAAGGCAAGGTTGAAGCCTGCATGTCCGGTTTCCACGCCTGCGAATATCCGCTCGACGTGTTCAATTACTACGGACCTGCATGTAGCAAGTTCGCCATTGTTGAGCAATCGGGTGATCTCGCACGCCACAATGGCGACTCAAAAGTGGCAAGCAGGAAGATCAGCGTAAAGTCTGAAATAAACATTCCCGGAATCATCAAGGCGGCTGTCGAATTTGTTACGAGCCGCTGCAACCCGGCTAACAGCGAACACGCCACCGGGGACAGATCGGCCAGCAGCGCCACCGGGGACAGATCGGCCAGCAGCGCCACCGGGGACAGATCGGCCAGCAGCGCCACCGGGTACAGATCGGCCAGCAGCGCCACCGGGTACAGATCGGCCAGCAGCGCCACCGGGGACAGATCGGCCAGCAGCGCCACCGGGGACAGATCGGCCAGTTTGACTACTGGAACGTACTCTGCCTCTGAAGTCACAAAACCAGATTCGCAGGCTGTCGCTATCGGTGCCGGATATGAGAACAAGGCCCGCGCAGCTACGGGATGCGCAATCGTTCTTGTGAATCGAGACGATGACGGAAAGATCGTTCACATCCGCGCCAGCAAGGTGGGCGAAAACGGCATCAAGCCTGATACATGGTACATGCTTAATGAGAATGGTGAATTTGTGGAGGTGCAGAAATGAGCGATCAACGCAACCTACAGCAGATCGTTGAGCAGGCATTCAACCGAGCGGCTGAAGCTCCGACGATTTCCCGCTGGAAGTCGTGCTCCATCGTAGCCGGATGCGCTGCGGTACGGATGGCGGCAGATGGAAATCACTATCTTGCGGCCCAGCTTGAAGGCGTTGCCGAGGAGGCGCGTAGGCAGGCGCTGGCGATGATGCCAAAGGAGGTGCGGGCATGAAAGCTTGCACCAAATGCGGTGAAGTTAAGCCGCTGACATTGTTCAATAAGGATGCAAGTAAGCGGGATGGTTTAACTAGCGCCTGCAAAGTTTGTGTGCGTATTTCAAATGCAAAATGGGCAAGAGCGCTAAACACCCGATTGATTTCATGCAGCAGAAAGGGTTTTTGTTATGAGCACATTACCGTACTGCCCCCTCCCCGGACATCATCTCGCATTTTCCTGGACGCCATCAGACCGCACCGATGTAGCCGAGACATTCGCCAGATTCCGGCGTGAGCATACGGCTGATGATCTGGTGCCGAAACATGCGCCGCATTTGGTGGGGGATGATTTCGATCATGTAGAGCGGCATTCATATTTAGAACAACTAGGAGCATTCAAATGAACCTACTTCAGCGCATCAACGAAGTCCGTAAGGCCATCGCCTACATCCAGAAGGACAAGGAGGTTTCCACAGGTCAGGGGCGCGGTTACAAGGCCGTCACCCATGACACCGTGACAGCGATGGTACGCGAGCACATGGTCGAGCATGGAGTGGTCATGTGGCCGTTTCTGGTGGATAGCCAGTCCATGCCCTACGAAGTAAACGCCGACATGGTGCGGGCCAAGCAGTTCCGCTATGAGGC
>JAGWIG010000093.1 GCA_028873515.1 Pseudomonadota bacterium
TACCTCCATTCCGCGCAGAGAATTTAATTAACCGATTAAATAAAACTATTTAATCAGTTAATTAAATTTCCAATATCCATTGTAAACCTATAAACTTACTAGATTTATGCAACTGCCTTGGTCTGGTCGATTGTCGCGGTTCACGAGAATCCTATAGAATCGCAGAACCTATATTATGGAAAGTGCTTTGTTAGAGTTAACCTATTGATATAATTAAATAAGTCAGGGTCATTTACTAACAGTAGTTTACAGAATCTAACTCTGTTACATTCTATTACATTATAATCATGTTTTGTTCTTATTGAGTGCCTGGAAGCTTTGGCAGCTGGCGGCGCTGCAGAGGTGGTGGGAGGTGGGGATGATATGATATAACATAGCAATGGCCGGTCGAACCCACTTCGCAGTTACACAACTTTTTTCAGTTTTTTAACAAAATAAACCTTCAGCAATTTGCACTAGGAAAAAACCTGTGCTACAAATTCCGCAAAGGAGATTTATGAAATGCAAGAAGTTCAATTAACAGATTTTGATCCAAACTGGCCGCATGGCCATGTAACTCGGGGCGGCCTTAAAGCACGCATTCTCTGCGCCAATGCTAAAGGCGCTTATCCTATTATCGCCTTAATTACCGATGAGAACGGAACTGAATTTCCGAACAGTACTACTTATAATGGGACGGCGCACGGCAGCAGTTCAAAATCAGATTACGACCTCTTCAACGCGCCAGCACCAAAACGTATTATGTACGTAAACTTTTATCGTTCTGAAGGAGGCTTTCTGCATTCTAAATGCTTTTATTCGAAAGAAAAGGCCAGGCAAGATGCGCATCAATATTTAGATTGGGCTGTCGCTGCCGTAGCAGTTCCAGTAGAACTTCCTGAAGATGCTTTCCAAATTTAATTTTGAAAAAAAATTTTTAATATAATTTTTTCAGGTTTTTAACAAATTACCTGCTTGACTTGCAAAAAGTTTTTTGATATAGATAAATTGTGGACTTGGTCCTCCACTGCGAAAGTCGGCATATCTAACTAGACTTGACTTCCTGGTGGAGAGAAATCAGGTTTCTCCCATACTGCAACTCAACCTCCATAGATTTAAAAAGCTATGGAGGTTTTTTATTCCCGCTTGCGCATATTTGCAGGGTTTTTAAACTATTAACCGCCATATATTCCCGTTCAAGCACTGCTTGACAAACCCTGCTTAATACAGTAAACCTAAATATAGGGTAGCTTGCGCCAAAGGTGGATAATAGCACGCATTGGTTTTCCCCTTTCCCCAGTGCAGTGCCGCAAGCTACCTGCTTAAACATAAAAGATCGGGCCATTGCAGAATATTTACATAGATAAATTTAAAGATTGGGAAAGTGTAAAATCTATTTTTATACCTGAATACCCGGCCCCGGTTGATGAGCCTGAGCATGTATATGCTTTAGGAAAAGAGTATAGGTTTGATTCCAAATGCGTATCTACCAGGATATTCATGGTGTATTATTATCAAGAGGCTTGGTGGATATGCCAAGGGCAATTTCCAATGCCTTGGCCATCGGCTAATGATCCTGAAACAATGTTCCGATTTGGCTCGGAAACTTTCGAGCCTATGCAATTCGTTGAAACCGCTCCCGTTACATTAACTGAATCTGAATATTGGGCTTGGAGGACGTGGTTTGAGTTAATTGAAAGTGCAAAAAACAAAACAGAAGAACAAGAAGATGTTCACCTAACACACCATGCTGAAGCGGCAAAAAGCATTTGGCAAGGAATATGCGATAATTTACCACCACTTTACAAAAAAGAAGAGTTGACATATTTTTTATGGGCGCTATTAGTAGATGAAATTCTTGAAAGCGGATACGCCGCAAAAGATCTAATTCAAGACATAGGCATGAAAGAGGAAAATAGAATTGTCACTTTTATACGTTTTGTTGGTCGTTGCCTCAACATCTCAAGGTTATTTGCAAATAGGAAGCCCCGCCATGTTTAATGGCCAAAAAGCTTGTCTTAACGCTGCGCAAGCAATTGTGTCTGCGGTTAAGGCCGATAACAACCAAAATAGTTTTTGGCCAGAAATGTCGGTTAAGGCAATTTGTGTGCCCGAAGGAATGCATCAATAATGAATAAAGCAGAGAAAGAAGCGCGCAAAACCTACATGGAAATGCGCCGGATGGAGCAGTTGGCGCGAGGAGAAAATATGGAATTTATCCCTTGTCCAAAAGGAAGCAAACCTATGATTACCCAATCGCGCAAGCATTGGCGCACAACCATGAAAATTATTAGAGAGGAACAAGCAAATGCCTGATGTATTTAAAGATGGAATCGTGGAAAGTCTGCCAGTTAAGAAGGGCCGAGGCCGTAAGCCAATTTATCCATTTCGGACCATGGAAGTGGGGCAGGCTTTTGTAACAGATGCCAAACTTACATCTGTCAGCGCCGCCGCAATTATGTTTTCCAAGCGCAATCCAGGTTATGGATTTGACTGCAAAACCATGCCGGATACGCGAATTAAAGTTGTAAGGACTAAGTAAATGGATGCTAAGGAAGAATTTAAAATAGGTGATAGGATTGAATACCTTCCTCATGGCAGTTCTATAACGCACGGAACAATATATGCCTTCGTAACTATTGGCCTGGCAGAAGTTCTTTTTGATTCTTATCCAGCAGGAACAATACCGATTCCTGTTTGTGAATTAAGAAAACTAAAAGATATAAAGCCTTCTAATCCAGAGAATCCACAATATAGCAAATCTTATGAAAAATTAGTTCAGCAGGGATTAAAGGAACTTGATGAAGGCCACCGTATTTCGGAAAAAGAAGTAATTGCGGCCTTAAATTTGAAGCCTTCCAATCCAGAGAATCCAAAAGGCGCATTTGCATTCACATTCCCCGCCCATGCCATGAAGGAATCCAATCCAGAGAATCCTAAAGATGCAATTGCGTCGTCAAAACTCCCCCTGCATCTTTGGCCCTCAACCGCGACAGCATTAGGTTCTTTGGCCCTTCTTGACGGCGCATTGAAATATGGCCGTAACAATTTCAGAGCGGTTGGTGTCCGTGCGTCTGTGTATACCAGCGCACTCCTGCGCCATCTCATGGCTTATTATGAAGGCGAAGACATTGATCCTGAAAGCGGCATTTCACATCTTGGGCATATTCTTGCATGCGCCGCTATTCTAGTTGAAGCAGAAGCGGCTGGCAACTTAAATGATGATAGAGCCTATCCAACAAATTATCGTGAATGGTTGAATAAGTTAACACCATTAGTTGACAAAATCAAAGAAAACCATCAGGATAAAAACCCTAAGCATTATACAATAAAGGATAAGCCATGAATATTTATGTAGCAGGGCCGATGCGCGGGATTCCGTTTTTTAATTTTCCCGCCTTCTGCAAAGCAACTGCAGAATTAAGGTCTAAAGGGCATTTCGTTTTTAACCCTGCGGAACGCGACAACGACAGGCACGGAACTGATATTTCTGAAGGCAATACCGCTGGATGCGAGTTGTTGGCAGCAAAGCAGCACGGATTTAATCTGCGCGAAGCTCTACATGACGATCTTGAGTTCATCTGTTTGAAAGCCGATGCGATTGCGCTGCTTCCAGGATGGGAGAAAAGCAAAGGCGCAAACGCTGAATACGCTACAGCGGTTGCTCTCGGATTGGAAATCATTTATCTTTAGGAGAACACAAGTGAGTAATTTATATGATTTTGCAAAGAAAGAACTGACAGCAGCAGGATTGCTTGAGAAAGACAGTGATCATGGAGGAATGCTGGCAGAGGCTGTTCTGCAATTAATTGATACCTTTGATAACCAAGAGCATTCAGGATTTAGCGCGCCAACAGTTGTTTCTATTTTTAAGCAGTTGGCTATGTTTGAACCACTCAGCCCGTTAACAGGAGATGACGAAGAATGGGTGGATCATGGAAATGGCCTTTGTCAAAATAATCGTTGTCCGCATGTATTTAAAGATCAAAAGATAAACAACGGAAAAGCATACAATATTGAAGGCCGCATATTTAAAACTCCAAGCGGAGAATGCTACATAAATTCAGAAAGTAGGGTTTTTATTGATTTTCCTTACACACCCGCCAGAGAATATGTAGAAGTTGATGAATAACATTAAAAAATAACAATGGAAGAAGATTGGGCTTACCAGCTTGGATTTGTTTTGGCTATACTCGTATTTGTAGTATTGGTCGTTGTCATTATTGTATATTCAAGTTTATTGATTTTTGTTTTTCCCGTACTCGCCCTTTTTCTTTTATTTCCTTTACTTCTGTAATACCGATTCCCCTTTACAATAACCGCCATCACATGTTAGCATCATGTGATGGCGGTTATTGCTTCCCGCACGTACTTTCTTAATCCGTGGCCTGATTGAAAAAGCCAATCTATAAAATATTGACTTTTTCCCACAAATTAAGAAAGATACCGTTTTGGGCCGCAGAATTAGATCCGTTCAAGAAGCTGAAGTACTAGAAAACAAAACCGCAAGAAAGTCTCGCAAAGTTTATTCTTTAGAAAACCAAAAATACAAAAAGAAACCAGAGCTTATTGCTAGAAATCCAAAACAAAAACAATACATCATAAGCCTTGAGGATCCGAATAAAGTAATTGTCTTTGCAAACGGCCCCGCTGGGACGGGCAAGACAATGCTCGCGTCATACGCAGCGATTAAGGCTTTCCAGGAAGGCAAAGTAGACAAGATCGTTATCACGCGCCCAGCGGTTTCGGTTGATGAGCAGCATGGCTTCCTGCCAGGAGATTTGGTTGAAAAAATGCAGCCATGGGTTTTGCCAATTTTGGATTACTTTTACCAATTTTACGAAAAATCTCAAATATTGAGAATGATTGAAAGAGATCAACTAGAGATTGCGCCTCTAGCATACGCCAGAGGAAGAAACTTTCAAAATTGTTTCATTTTAGTGGATGAAGCCCAAAACTGCACTAAAGAGCAGATGAAGATGCTTCTAACTCGTATTGGATTTGGCAGTAAGATTGTAGTGACCGGAGATTTGGAGCAGCATGACCGGGGATTTGAAGATAACGGATTAGATGACTTTCTTAAAAGACTTAAAAAAGCACAACCCCCTGCCGGTATAGCAGTTGTAGAGTTTAATCAAGATGAAGTTGAACGCCATCCAATCATCAAAACACTGTTAAGCCTTTATGAATAGAATTTTTTGATACTATAATGATAAAATGCCAACCCCTACCGCAGCCGCTGTTCATATTGGAGCGCTGCAGTACCCGTATTCGTTATGGGTACTTATTGGACTGGCATTTTTGATTGTTATCCTTTTGATAGAGCCTTACGATAAACGGTAGCCCCTTCTTAGGTATGCGCCTAGTTATGTTAGCATATCTTTGTCATGATTTCTATTATCAAATCCGCTAATAAATATATCGTCGTTGGCAGTTCCACCGCCAATCAGATTTTGATTGGTAAGTCATTGAATAATAAGCCAATTTTGAAATCTATTCCTGCTGGCACGCAGATTAATGATGTGTTCAAGGAAATTACATTCGTAAAGGCTGCGGACGAGCGCAAATCTCCCCCGAAGGGTTATCCCGAGGATAAAAGAGAGTACGCACTGCCAGACACGTATGAATTTCCCATTGACCGCGAGCATATCCATGCGGCTATTTCATACTTCTCCAAGCATAATTGGCGCGAAACAGGCCAAAAGAAATCCGCAGCAAAGCGCATTATGGCCGCAGCGAAGAAATTTGGTGTTGACGTAGATAAAGACAGTGACGTAGCCCGCGCTGCGAGAGGCTAACGATGCTTGATTATGTTATTGAAATCCCAGCTATTATCAAATCTTATACTGATAAAGATGGAAGCAGAAAAATACGTTTGGAAGCATCAAACTCCCAAAAAGACAGTGAGGGTGACGTAATCCTCCAGAAAGCCCTGCTTGATAGCGTGGAAAGTTTTTTGTCTGGAAATTTGGATTTGGATCACTTATCAGAAATAGGGCATCGTTACGGCATTGCAAATCCACAACAATATATTGTCGGGCGTCCTTTAGCCGTATATGATATGGGGGAAGGCAGGACAGGAGTTGAAGCTGAACTGTATAAAGGCAATCCTCATGCAGATAAAATTTGGGAAGGTCTAAATCAAAATCCTCCGCAACCATGGCGCGCTTCTATTTATGGATTTCCTCTTGATGGTGGATTAATTGATATTTCAAAGGGTTATACCGGAGAAACATATGGGGCAACTCGTTATCTAGTAACAAAATTATTCTGGAAATCATTAGCGCTTACACTTCATCCGGTCAATGATAAAATCCAAGAAACTGCACACATTGTGAAATCTGAAGTTTTCATGAAATCACGAATTGATGAAGTGCTAAAATCTCTTGGAATCGCAAAAACTTCTGAATTCTCCCTTCCAACAATTGCAGTCTCGCCAGGCGGTTTATATGGTCCTAAAGAGTTGCCGCAAGACGAAGGCGAACGCGAGGAAAATACCGCCGATTCCAAACCTCAAGTGCGCAAAACCACCCCTATGTACCATGCGCCGCGTAATCGTGTGGAATTATTGGGGCATTACAATCATATTGCGGCTGGTAAATCTGAATATGCAGGGGAAGGCAAGGGTGGTAATTCGGTAGCGAGTTTCCGCGATCATTTCATGCACACCTGCGGATTAGACTATCATAGCGCTGATATTTATGGATTGGCTCTGATGTATATTTTAAAACATAGATAACGCAATAAAATTTTTTAATGCACCCCTTTGGGCGAAAAGAATCAATTAACTATTATTATATCCATGATCACACGTATCAATATCAAAGGACAATACCCTTATGCCAATTAATCCCGATCTACTGAAGGGGCTGAAGGCTCTTTTCGCCGTT
>JAGWIG010000094.1 GCA_028873515.1 Pseudomonadota bacterium
CATGTGATATTGCCCTGAATTCTTACCGTACACATAACCAATATATGGACGCTCAAGGGCAGGATTAAAGTCAAGAATTACTGCTGGGGTTCCGTCTCTGAGGAAGGTGCGGAAGGGAAATTCCATTCGTCAGTTTCCGATCTAAGGATGTGTAACAAACGACCATTTTTTAGTAAGCGTTCATCATCGTCATAATACATGCGAACTGTTTGGAACATGTCCATTTCGTCGTATAGACAGCCGATGATCCGTTCTGCTTTTACTTTACCAATACCGGCAACACCTGTGATATTGTCAGCAACATCCCCGATTAAGAATTGTTTGTAAAAATTCCGCCGAGCTTGCACTTCATCAATCAGGTCAAATGTATTGGTCACAAAATTGAAATGCCGTCCGGGAATCTGCTTTAGGTCTTTGTCGATTGATACTATGGTAGCATTTTCGACCATATTTATTCCTATAGCATCATCTGCTTCATACCAGTCTGTAACTTCAGCACGCCATTCTTGGATAAGATATTCTCGAACATCCTCTAACCAAATAGGCCGTGCTTGATTCTTACGATTTGCTTTGTAGTCTGGATCAATATCTTTTCGGAAGTTTTCCGTCCCAGACAGAAAGATGCGATACTCGTCTGCGTTTAAATTGCCAATAATTCGATGGAGCATTTCTGTTGTCTCCATCTTGGCAAGTCCTGCATCAGGGGAACTATTGTGAACCACTGAGCAGCGGAACGCAATCAAGTCCCCATCAATGAGCAAAAGCATTACTTTTTACCCTTTCGACTTCCGTGATAATTCTTCTGCCCCGGCGCAGCTTGTTTCTTGCGGGCAATTTCACCGATAACGCCGCCTGGAACGCCCTTTGCTTTCAACTGAGCGGCGCGGCCACCGTGACCTAGTTCATTAGACTTTCCAGCAAACGAACCAGTTTTCTTCGTATTACCTTTTGCCATAGGTATAACCTCCGATTAACGTCCACGAGTCGAGTTGTTTCTCCGAGTACGTGTCTTACTTATTTTACTTCCACGCCGTGCTTCACTATATGCAATAGCCACAGCTTGTTTCGTTGGCTTTCCTGCTTTGATTTCAGTACGAATATTGTCTGAAATAGTCGCTTTAGACGAGCCTTTCTTTAATGGCATTAATGCACTCCAAAATGTTCAAGCAAATCGGCTAAGGCCCATAGAGCCAAACCAAGGTCTAGGACCGCCGAAAAATATTGGTGCCGAATAAAATGAAGAATTACATCAAAGAAAAAGATCGAAACGACCAATTCTAAGATGTAAATAATCATTACTTGGCAGCAGTCGTATCTGTAGTAGCCGGGGCCGTATCCGTCGGGGCTTTAACTTCGGCAGCAGGTGCCGGAGGTGCAGCAACATCAGCCGCAGTAACCGGGGTCTTGGCAGACTCCAGATCGGCTTTAACCTTGTCCAGCAACTCCATCATAGTGGATGCAACAGGGTCAACAACCTTCACCTGAGCAAACTTATCCCAAAAGTACTTGACCAAACCACCAGCAACAAACGTGCCAGCATACGAAATTGTAGTCACATTAAAAAGAGTCGACAAAATAGTCATATGTTATTTCTCCAGATTAGTTAGGAATGTCTTCACTCAGTGTACGGAAATTCAGCAGGTCTTGCTGAACAGTGTCCGATACATCGGCTGTTTTACCAAAAACAAATTGAGTGTACTTCTCAGCCAGTTCAAGAATTGCCTCTGTCTTGGGAGTGGCCTTTGCACCGACAGTCAGAGTTGCAATCGCATTGCTTAGGCTGCTCTGACGAATGATGTACACCTGCCGCTGGGCTCGTTCCTCGGGGGTCTCGAAATTGCTGCGGGGTGCCGTGTGGCCAGGGGAGCCAGCAGTGGCAGGCTTGTTGGCCCCCGTTGCACCAGAGACACCTTTTGTTATCGCTGTCCATTGCCAAAAGTTACCGTCCTTTTCTGCTTTAACTGTGAACTCGTCGTCTTTTTTAGCTTGCGCCAGTACCTCAAAAACTTCTTTGTTAGTGAAAGACATAATCTTCTTTCCACTAACTCGCCCTGTACCCAGGTCTCGGAAAGACACGTTGAGTTCAATGTAACTGCCCTTTGCTGTGGGCTTTGTCGTTGACGTTACATCAATGATTTTAATTTCCAAGTTGATTTCCTTGTATAAAATTTAACCTACACTAATATTATACTACTATTTATCTGTCCTGTCAACCTTTTTCATATCTTTTAGATTCATCCCAATCTTGCATTCACATCCAAGGGGGACAGTCCAATCATAATGGAACAGTTTCTTGATGTTGGAGATAAGATCGTCGAAGACTTGATAGAACAGGTTTACAACTTCCCAGACACACTCATCAGGGCAATCTACTACAATAGAGTCATGGACGGTTAGAATGACCTTACAGCCCCGTTTGTCCAGCCCCAGCCTACGGAATCTATTCCAGAAGGAAACTCGGGCGATGGCCATAATGTCTGCACTTGTACCTTGAACAGGGTAGTTAGTGAAGACTGTCCATGGAATCTTTAATTCCCCCCGAAAATCCTTTTGAAGAGGGATTTCCCACTCCCGACCAAGAGGGCCAATAATAGGCTGGCCCAAAAGAACCAAGTCGCACCACCGATGATGACAGCGATCAATACCAGAATACTTAGCATAAAACTTTTCTCCAATAGCGTCCCAAAATTTAGGATCAGTCGAGACATGCATAAAATTGGGATCATGTGCGAAAGACCATCCAGTTCCTCGATAAATGGTTCGGAACAAATAAATCTTTGCAATGACTCGCTCTGGAAGATTAAATGCCTTTTGGTTCAGCGCATGTGTATCCTGCTTCTGAACAATCTCTGATATACCCACTTCATCTTGGGATAACTCTAATAGAACTCTCCATTCAATTTGGCTTGCATCAACACCAACCAACATTATTTTTCACCCAAAAGCACTCCAACATTCTCAAATTGAAAAGCATGCTTCAATTCGTCATATCTATGGGGATAGAGGTACTGTAATTGACCGATAAATGTTCTGGGACCATACTTTTTAATAAAATCCGCAGCAGCCATTATATCAAAAACAGCTTCATCATTTAACTCCAAAGTGTCAGTAGTCATGAATTAGAACCTCGTTATAAAAATGTCTTCAATGTCACCCGCTTGGTTTTGCAAATTTGGATCGCTAGAACTAAGCCTCCCGGTTGCTGTAGAAATTTGGTGAAATGATCCGTGCAAAATACCTTCTGGTTCCCAATGCATTTCTGTTGCTTTCTTGGGCAAACCCACATAGTATTTGCTACGCAATGTGTCAAGTTTTGTGGAAGTCAGGATAAGGTCAATGTACTTTCGGGCACCCCGGAGCTTTCGGAGGGTGGGTTCATTGGTAGCAAAGAAGCCCTCTTTTTTTAATTCTGTTCCGGGTAATGGAGTAACAAGTCGGGGTAGCCTGTGTTCAACGACAGTATTCTTGAACTTTGGCTGACCGGCCTTTAATCCAGTTTTGTAGAATCCGATGTGCTCAGGCACTGTCTGAGTAACCACCCCACCGTAAAGAAAGGCAGAGAGATCGTCACCAGAATTAAAATTGATAGGAACATCAGGATAGACGCTGGCAAGCTGTGCTTTGATTTGGTCGATTTGGTCGCCGAGTTCGGCTGCTCGTGTTTCACACAAATCCTTATTGTAATAGAGACCATTCCATTCCATTTCAGCCAATACATGAAGGTCTTGGCCAGACAATGACCATAGAGTTGTTTGCTTTGGAGTCAGCCTCTTTTGAATCTCAAAGAATAACTCAAGGGTCAATACAGCATCTTGGATGGCATATGGTTGAAGAACATCCCAAGGAATCTCGTCAGTGTTGATTCCTTTGTCCCAATACTCTGTTTTAATTATATCGAGTTTGTGACCGAGATTGAACTCAGCGGCACATTCTTCTAGTGAAGGCCATCGCACAGTTTGGCGCTTCCAGATGTAGTAGCCAGTCTGAGTATCTCGAATGAGCTTATTGCTTAAATCTATCCCTTCTTTCCGAAACCAATGATAATCAAACTTAAAATTAAAGCCCACCAGAAGATCGGCCCATGCGATCTGCTCACGAAGGAATTCCAAGCTTCCTTGCTCTCTAAATAAGCGAGCGCCTCGGCTACCAGAATTGTCAGCCCAAGAAAAGCAAACAGCAGAATTCCGTGAGTCAAATGCATTTCCTTTATTCCATGTTGTGACTTCTGTATCGAGAGCTAATACATTCATTTATAGTCTTGGCTCGAATATCAACACCTGCACGTCTGCCAGCTCTGCCAGTGCGCGCTCAATGTGTGGGCGTACCTCATTCCAGTCCAGCCCACCTAGGCCCGCGCCCAGGGGCGGGATGGCGATGGAGCGGATGCCCTTGTCGCGGATGACATTGACCAGATCAATAAGACCGGCCTTGATGTCGTTGATGTTGCTTTTATCTCGCCAGTGGCGTTTAGTCGGGAAGTTGATGATGAAGCGGGGCGAGGTGAGCTGCCCCATATCGAAAACGAACATGCGACCAGGCTGCACAGCTTCGCGCTTGCAGGCCGCTTCATAAGCCCTGAAGTTTTCCGGGTAAATACTCTTGAACTGCAGGGCGAGACCCCGACCCATTACGCCGACGCAATTGACTGTGTTGACCAGTGCGTCTGCCCCACATTGGAAGATGTCGCCCGAGGTATATTCGATCATGATCTGCACCCCATCTAATTTATTTATAGTATTTAATGGGCTCACCCTGTTCTTTGATAGGCACCGATTCGGGTTGTTCCTGAACGACGTTTATTTCTTCACGGGGTATCTGTGGGCCAGTGGAAAATTGATCTACAACAGGAGTGGCCGTATCTTTGATTGCCTCTAGATAACCATCTTTATAGCCCTTATTATAAGCATTATTCAGACGCTCACCTTCTGCTTTGTTGTTTGGTGCCAATTTGGCAATGAGGGATGTAATCTCATTCTCTTGGGCATCGAACTTCTTTTGAGCGATTTCGACAAGGGCCTCATAATGATTGATTATGTCCCGTTTCTTCCATGTTTTCATCAAACGGTATTCTTCATCAGTCATCTTTAATCACCGCTAGGTTACCTGCATGACGTTGAATGGCTTTGATGCAGTGGTCTTTGGCAAAGATCAGGGAGTGTTGCAGGATGTAGCACAGAATACAGCCCCATTTATCCCCCTCTTGCATGGCCTTACCAGCACGGCTGGAAATGGTTTCGTTGGGATCACCACCAGTGAGCGCATTGCCTAAGCAGTCAATGGATACCAGAAGGTTCAGGACATAGCCATCTTGTGGCACAAACCAATAGCTTCCGAAGACTGCTTTGGGAACTCGGATAAATGCCGTCCCAATGTTTGATAAGTATTGTTCAAATTTGTTCATTGTCTTTAATACGATCCAGATATTGTTTAATGTACTTATCTCTAAGATTTCGTTGGCGTTTCCTATACTGCCCCTCTTTGTATGTCTTAACCAGATTATCAAAATATTCTCGTTCACCTAAATTGAAGTCAAAGCCCGGAACATTTAGGAACCATCTATAGTTATTCCAGCTAGTGGGCTCAGTAATATAAATATCTCGATCCTCGGGCAACACATGAACTGTATAGGGCCAACTACCTTCTTCGACAAATTGCCCCGCAATGAACCGGGTGTACATTTCAAGGCACATCTGTCGTTCAATATCCCGAGCAATAAGATACTGGGCTTTATATGGAGCCGTAACGTGCGATTGTGGGGTGTATGAGACACTCGACTCTGCCGTGTCGCATCGTCGGGTCAGAATCTTGGTCACCCACGAGTTTATTTTTGCTAGCATATATAAACCTGATATTGTCAAATCCCACATCGTTAACTTTGCCGATCCCTAGAATCCAATCGGCCTCCGCTTGTTTGCTGGTCTTGGCGTTACTGACATTGGCCATAGTCAGCCACTTTGCACCTTCACCAGAACCATCTGCCTGACAGACACCGATGACAGGGCAATACTTTTTGGCCAATTCTCTGGCCCAAATGTAGATGCTTCCGAGCCGCAAGTCTTCCCGATCATTGTCAAATCCCTTGATCTTGTCAATCTGATCGAAGATAATCAGAGCAGGTTGATGCAACTCGCAGAGCTTTTCAACATCCTTGTAGTGAATCTGTGCTCTGTCGAGCATCTTGATTCGACCATGAGTGCGGTCAAGAAACTTTTGACGATTACCGGGAATATCCAAAAATAATTCTGTGTCAGTAATTCCCAATGACGCTTGGTAGTTGCGCAGCATAACCTTTTGACCCTGTTCTTCATTATTGAACCAGAGTATCGGGTTCTCGGACTGCTCAGCCATGAACGTCACTTCACTTGCCAGAAAGGTTGTTTTGCCTGTCTCGGGGCGAGCAAAGATAAAACCAAAGTCACCCTTACGCAGTGATCCAAGCATCTTGTTTAGTTCGGCCAGTCGCCAACGTAAACCGGGTTTGGATCGTTGCTCGTTTAACAGGACTTCCAGATCATCAGAAACGAACTCAAAGTCTTCTTGACCACCCTGTGGATTGTTTACAGCCTCTTGGTTGGCTTCAATCTCTTTGAGCTTAGTCAGGATACCCCCGACGTCTTTGCGGCCCTCTGAGGCCTCGTATGCCTCCAGACTGACTTCACGCAACAGACGGTTGGTGGTAATGCCGTGGATGAATGCTACAGCACTCTCCGGGTCTTTTACTTCTATGGCAGACAAATTCTCAAAGATCGAAATGTAAAACTCTTTGTCTTTGAGTGGTACAGCAAAAAACAGATTGCTTAAATCAAAAACAGACATTTCTTGCTT
>JAGWIG010000030.1 GCA_028873515.1 Pseudomonadota bacterium
AGAACAGGGACTTCACCACCATTACACAACTGGAGATTGATACGGCAATGGAAAGATTGAACAATCGACCACGTAAACGGCTTGGATATCTGACACCCAATCAGGTATTCTTCAAACCAGGCATTGCACTTCAAACTTGAATCTGCAATCTTAATTTTGAAGAATATTGCATAAAAACCCCGAGCTACAGTGCAGGGCAATCGACAAATTCATGTGTCTTCAAAGTGTAACTTTTTTATACGGGATTGGTTAATGAATGGAAACCAGCAAGTGCTTCCATTTAGATAGTGGTTCCGATTAACTGGGAGCATGGGTTTTGCATTACGGTAGCAGATCGGCCTTAGACAGTTGTGATTCCTTTTACGTTCTTCCAGTCTGGTACATTATCCGTGGTTATGACTCCTGCTCCAGATCTATGATCCTGTCTTGGGTTAATAACAGATAAGGCGTGTTTTCATTGAGAACGAGTTGTTGTTTATTCTGGTTGACTATGAGCCTGCCCGAAGAATATACGAATCTTATCGGGATGGCGAATGCGTTAAGCAGGAGTTTCATCAGTATCTGGATTACAGGATAACTGGGCTCATGGTACAATCATCATGCTGAATGCTAGAATACTAAGTAGAACCTACCACCAGTAAAGATTGCAGAATGCGATGTCAGTGAACTTGGATTGGAGCCTGTTCATCTTTGGTGATGAGTATAGAAGTTTTAAGAGATTCTGTTTCCTGGCTGAGAAACCTTATCGAACATGAGACAAGCTATCATTAGCAACGTGATCGGTCTTTTTTTCCTGTTTTACATGGCAGTCGCACTTGCCTCTGAGACCGTTGTGTTTGGAAATGAACAGGTGCGTATAGATAATCATGTCTTACATGTAGAGGTTGCGGTAACCGGACAGGCTAAAAGACAGGGTTTGATGTTTCGCTCTTTTATGCCAAAAGACGAGGGGATGTTGTTTGTATACCACCCTGTTATTCCAGTATTTTTCTGGATGAAAAACACACTGATCCCTCTTGATATTCTTTATTTTGATAAAATGGGTAGACTGTTTGGTGAGTCATTGAACACTCCTCCATGCAGAGCGGATCCATGTCCGTTATATTCAAGTAAAAAACCGGTAGCATATGTACTGGAGCTTAATGCTGGCGTTACGAAAAAACTTGGTATTAAAATAGGCGCAAAACTGTCCCTTTTCCATTCTTAATATTCGTGCCTGAGCATGATGATGACGATAATTGATAGGAGAATAATATAGACACGTGCGTAAGATTTGTCTGGTAATTGTCGGCCAATGCGGGCTCCCAAAGGTACTCCTATGAAACCACCTAAACCTATTCCAAGGAAAGCGGGGATATAGATGAACCCTGCAAATCCATAAGGAAGTCCATTTACCCTTAACCCGATGAGAAAATAAGTTGCTGCGCCAAATAGTGCCACAGGAATGCTTAAAGGGGCTGCAAGCGCTACGGCATTTAACATGCGCATGTTGCAGCGTCTTAGAAATGGAATGGTCAAAACACTTCCGCCAACTCCTAGCAGAGTGGCGAAAATACCAATTCCTGTTCCTATGATTCCAATTGATATTTTAGAAGGAAATTTTAAAGGTTTATTACTGATTTCAGTAAATTCATTATTTAACATATTGCGTATTATGACTAATAACAGAAAGCAGATGAAAAAATATCGGAGTGTTTCTCCAGAGATCCATTGTGAGAGGAACGCGCCCAGCATGGCGCCCCCTGCAATATAAGGTGAAATTTTTAAGAAAACTGCCCAGGAGATATTGCCCAGGCGTTCATGTGCCAGGGTGGAGTTTATTGAATTCAGTATCATGATGGCAAGGGAGGTTGCTACAGCCGCATGCATAACCAGGTTTGACGGAACATTTACTTTAGGTAGTAGCCAATACAGTGCTGGAACAACAAGAAAACCTCCGCCGAACCCAAATAGGCTTGATGTGATACCAATGATAGACCCGACACTCAGATATATAAAATAGGTTTGCATAGGAAAGACGCAAGGTTGGGCGAAATCTTATCATTAAGTTGCAAGGCTTGTCATGGTTTAACAGTGTCAAGTAGAGATAGTTTGGAGATATCAGAAATCACAGCAGGCCCAGGTGACTTCAGCAAGTCCAAGTTTCGGGATTTTGCTTAAGATCGGATTGTTGATGAAGATGCTGTCAGGGAGAGAAAGTCGACAGGTTCAGGGCAAGCAATTTTCAGTATGATGGAACATTCCGGTTTCAACCCCGGCAAATCATTCCCAGTCAGGAGCATCCACATCCAAGTGTGGTGTATCTGGATACCCTCTGCCAAGACTACCTCTAATTTCTTGAAATCAGCCATCACCCAAACGTGCTGAACCTGACCCTGTATCAATAGTTCAGTGTGAATTTAGCCACCTGAGTACATGTAGTCTGTTTAATCCATTTAAGATGCCCTGTTTATTTAAACTGGGTTAATAGTAACTGGTATTTCGCTTATTTTGATTAGATCATGAGCTCGTTTAAATGGCGTGTTAAATCTCTCATTGCAAGTCGGGTGTAATCCTTATTTACAACTACCTTTAATCGCTCTTTTACATGTGAACTAAATAAGTGGCTTATTTCGCCTAGAAAGGTGGGAGAAGCACAAAGTACAAGTTTGGTGTAGTTGTTTCTGATTCGTCCATCTTCCAGATATTCAGCAAGTTTGCGGGCAAAATGTTCCATTTCTATGCGTTGGGGAGATTTATGGGGTTCAAAATTTCCACCCATATAAAATTTCCCCTGTGCATCACTCACTAAACTGTGGCTGGATTGTCTTACACTTGGATTATTCCAGTCTTTTAGGGCCTTGATACCACTGATGCGTCCAAGATAGAGAAAGAGTTTTGCTTCTGAGGCATTAGCAACCATTATCCAGACTTGATCTGTTTTATTCATGTAGACCTCCTTGAATAATTGACATCTCCAAGATGTCAAATTTATGACAGAAATTCAAGTCCCATTTGAAATATTTTATGATTAGTTTAGAGGCCTGTTTTTCAGGAAAATAATTAATATGATATACGCATCATGATTATTTTTTTAGATTAAAAGGTTAGGCAAGATGGTTATCTTGTTTAGAATTGATGCTGTTGGTTTTGATGCAGCCGTGTCTCATGAAGGTAATGAGTCGAGATGGCAGATAGGTGATTAGCATGAAGTATAAGCCGGACAGAAAATATACCGGATTTTTGTTAAATCAGACTAGTAGATGGTATCCAGATAGTTATGAACAACCGATGATTATTATTTGTTACATGGAAGTAAAATTTTCCTGGGTAACTAGATGCAGGCGTTTATGGAAAAAATGGATCCTTCAATGTTTTTCCTGAAAGTGCAGGAATTTTAGAGTGGGCTGGATTGATAAAGCAACGGCCTGCTTTATTTTAATTAAATGTAGATAATCATATTGTTGTAGTTATATTCTTTTGACAAATTAATCAGGCAGGTTTTTAAATTTCGACTTTTTGAATCTGTCGTCTATGATTTGAAAACACCTGCTGGATTTCAAGCCAGTCTTCTTCAGCGACGAGGATGGCACGGCCATGCCGACAATCAATGGCCATGGGCTGACGTTCAATTACTACTGAGGTTAGAATACCTGCGAGTTTTGTTCTGGCCTCCGTGATAGAAAGTGTTTTTAAACGGTCCGAATAGCGGGAACGATCCTGTAATTTGTTTAAAGCACCAATCTTGATTTTAAACAATTCATATACCGTTGTCGGCATGTCACGATGGGATTTTGAGGTTGTGGGGCGTAACCAGGAAATAAATGTTTCAAGGGGTACACCAAGTAACCGTGCTGCTTCAGTCCTTTTTAATCCCGCACCTTGATACAGCGCACGAATTTCTTCGACAGTTGGGGACATTTTCATATTTTTCCTTGGTATGAACAAATTTTTATTGATGGTTAAAGATTAAACCGCAATGTTATAACAAGTCCTGCTTAAAAAAAATGCTTTTGTATCCTTGTTCGCAATCTGGGCAAGCACTGTTGACATTATGTGGATTTATAATGTTTCAAGCCATGTAGCTGGTTGTTCAAGCTTGCGGCGCCAAGTTACGAAAGTATCAAAATCGATAAAATCAAAGTTTCCTAAACCGTATTTTTTTACAAGGCTGAACACGGCTTGCTGTATTTTTATTTCATCGATAAACCATACTGGAAAAGTGGTATCCCAGATTGTGTCCAAATTATTTCCTACAGTGATGACAATCAATTTTTTTTCAGGAGAATAGCTTGCTCGTACTGGAAACACTTTGTTTCCAGAAAGATTTATGGAGCGGGGTATGGCAAAATGTTCCATTTGAAGTAAACAGAGTGACGCATCACCCTCTTCGATTGCGTAGGAAAGCTGATTAGGTATCAGAGGCATGACATCAAATCCTGTACCATTTGCTTTAATATGCATATTAAGATAGATACCTAGTCTTTTAGACCATAGCGCTGCTTTATCTTTATCGGATGAAACCGCTTTAGGTAATTGGAATGACTTATCGGTCAACGGTCTGGTAAGAAGACCGACTAGATAGCGTAGATGCCAGTTTTCTCCCGGTATGCCGCTATTAACTAGAAATGAACGTGAAAGAGGTGAAGCCATGCCTTTTTTTTGGGATAACATTGCATGTGTCAGGGTTTCACGCAAGCGAAGAAGGCCATTTGCACCTTGTTGTTCAATTTCCTCTTTCGTGTGCAGTGTATCAAGAAAGATGACATTTGCATCATGATCAAACCAGTTGGCAAAGATTTCAGTTAAAGGTCCGAGATCAGGATTGACTAATTCGGTTTCAATATTCCCTGGCTTATCGATTTCGGCTGCAAAAATTAGAGGCGTAGCAAAAAGTTCAACAATAAATTTATTTTTATCGACGTTGATTTGCCCTACTTCACTTAATTGTTGTAAAAATGCGGCTACCTTGGGAAGGGATTTGCCTGCATCATGATACAGTCTGTTTAAGAGATCCATGTCATTTTCTCGTAGGGCAATTTCAAATGCCCCTGTCCAGGGCTTGAAAGAGGGTGGGGAGGTTTTATGAATTGCATTCAGAAATGATTTGATCAGTGTTTTGTTTTTAAACCTCAGTTGAGTTTTACTTGGCTTTACCATGTTTTTTCCTAGACATATGTTTTTGTGGGTTTTATCAAGATATTTTGTAAAAAATTATTTGTTGTTTAACAATTTTTTTTTTGGTGTTATTATCTCAGGCGAACGGTTACTCGAATAGTTGTTAGACATCTAGGTCAATTCTGGTTCCCAATGTAACATCTTCTCTAAGCTGCAATCTGCATAAACAGTAAAGCAGATGAATCTGTGTTTCTTGCCGATAAAATGTGGAAATGAGAGGTATCACATTAATATGATTAAAAAATATCTTATAATAATAGGGTTATTGATGGGTTTGTGCCCCATTCAAAATCTGGTTTTTGCCAATGAGTTTTCTGGCAATATCGTAAAACGGCCTGTAGCAATACCTGCTGATAGCAAGCTTATTCAATATCTGCATAACACCTTTGCATTACCATATTCCAAGGCATTGAAAATTGTTGCAGAAGCATACAAGAATGCCATGGAGCAACATATTCATCCCGCATTGGTGCTGGCCATTATTTCGGTAGAGTCAACTTTTAAAGATCATGCGCATAATGGAAATGCTGTGGGTCTTATGCAGGTGATTCCGCGTTACCACCCAAACCAGGTTGCCGAGATTGGGGGAGTGAAACGTCTTTACGAGCCAGCGAATAATATTCGGGTTGGTACCATTATTTTACATGACTATATTGTGGAAAATGATGGCAATTTGCGTGCTGCACTAGCTCGCTATTCAGGTTCATATCCCTCACAAGTCAATCAGCCATATTTTAACCGGGTCATGAGCCGTTATAAGAAAATCAAGGCAATGATGGTTCCAGAGTTCAGTGAATAACTGCCCTAATCTTGTAAAATTTGTAATAATACGGCTTTCTTGTATCAAGTGAGTTGTAATGGAACCTGAGGATTGGATTATTACCATAGCTGAATCCGATGGTTTGGAACGTGTTGTAGAATCACTTGATGAAGCTAGGCGCTTCGTTTGGTTTCGCATGAAAAATCTTTTTGGCTCCGATCAGGATGTCGCCCGAATCCTATTGATGGCACTAACTGAAAAATCCAGCTTTCATGATCTTGATGCGGCGGATTGTTTTGATCTCTCCTATCTTTTCCTTGATGAAAATGTTCAATTGCTTCGTGATGAACTGGAAGGGCTGGGTCTTGGTGCACTCATATCGCGTATAAATCTTGCCTGAAACAGGAAAAAAATATCATGCAAGAAATGCTCGTGCTGCTCAAAAGTTATCCTTTCCTGGTTGTTTTTCTTTTTGTGTTTATCGAACAAGTAGGTTTACCTATCCCCGCAATGCCTGTTTTAATCATAGCAAGTGCGCTTATATCGAGGAGTAGCCAAGGCTATCTGCTGATTTTGATTGTGATACTGGCTGCATTGTCAGCCGATTTAATATGGTATATGACGGGAAAAAAATACGGATTTCGAGTTTTACGCAGACTCTGCAGTATTTCGCTTTCGCCTGATTCCTGTGTTCGGCAGACTGAAGGAATTTTTAGCCGGTTTGGGTATATTGCCCTGATCGGATCGAAGTTTTTACCGGGATTTTCAACAGTGGCCCCCCCTTTGGCAGGTGCTACTGGTATTGCATTTATGCCCTTTGTCTTGTTTGATGGTATTGGGGCTTTAATCTGGACGCTTTTCTCAGTAAGTGTTGGAAGGATATTTCATACTGACATTGACAATGTTCTTGCTAAATTTCTTCACGCTGGGTCCATGGCGGGTTTTGTCGTTATTGTTTTGTTTGGGTTTTATCTTTTATTTAAATGGTGGGAACGGCGTAAATTTTATAAGGCATTGGAGATGGCCCGCATTAGTGTAGAAGAGCTTCTTGCGCTAAAGAAGACAGGTAAATTTCCTCTGGTTCTGGATGTTCGAAATCCCAATTCGGTACAGGAAGGGCATATTCCAGGTGCAATTCTTGCTAATCTTGATGGACTTGATGAATCTGTTGAAGGGTTGCCTCGTGATCAAGATATTGTTGTGTACTGTAACTGTCCAAATGAAGCTTCTGCAGCTTTGGTTGCGCGTGCGTTGATGGATAGGGGATTTGCACGGGTACGCCCATTAAGGGGAGGACTTGAAGCCTGGGTTGATGCGGGATTGGATGTTGAGCGAGGTGAAGTGCCGTTAAATCCTGTGTTAGATTGAATTTTTTTCATGATAAGTGTTGGTTTGAGTCAATTTCAGAAATTATTTGCCAGTGAAGTGTTTCTGGAAAGTGTTTGCTTGATTTCTTCTGCAGTAGCTAGTGCATTTTTAATGCTGTTCCCAATGCAATTGATATGAGCCATTTTCCGGCCTGGTCTTGCCGTATGTTTACCATAAAGGTGAAGCTTGGCCTGAGGATGAGTAAAGACTTTTCGCCAGTCAGGCTCACCATGAGACCAAAGATCTCCTAGTAGATTAATCATGACTACAGGAGTAAGAAGCGAGGAACTGCCAAGGGGAAGACTACATAGGGTACGCACTTGTTGTTCAAATTGTGAGGTGATGCAGGCATCTTGGGTATAATGGCCAGAATTGTGAGGACGTGGTGCGATTTCATTGACATATGGCTTGCCAGCCACGATGAAGAATTCAACACCCATAACGCCCTGATAGTTCATCTTGTGCGTTATGTTAACCGCAATGCTACGCACTTCTTCAGCAAGTTTCCTTTCAATCCGTGCGGGTACGATACTCATATCCAGTATCGCGTTTACATGCCGGTTTTCTGAAACCGGATAGACTTCAGTCTCATTATGTGTTCGGGCCACTATGACTGAGACTTCAGCGTCAAGTGTGAGAAGCTTCTCCATAACGCATGGCTTTCTCCCTAGCGAATCAAAGGCATTGTGTGCTTCTGCTTCATTGAAGATAATAGTTTGTCCTTTGCCATCATAGCCCAGCCTGCAAAGCTTAAGAACAGAAGGTAGGCCAACTGACGTCAAGGCAGAGAGGATGTCAGAGTGGGAGGTAATGTTGGTATAGGGACCGATTGGAAACCCATTCTCTTTCATGAACTGTTTTTCAAGCATTCTGTCTTGGGCGATAGCGACATTTGAAGCGGTAGGGTGTACTTGTGTAAAAGCAGTAAGATATCTTAATGTCTCTGCTGGCACGTTTTCAAACTCTGTTGTTACGGCATCACATTTATGACCAAGTTCAGCAAGTGCTTCCTTATTCTCATAATCTGCCTTGATATGAAAGTTGGCAATTTCCCCAGCAGGGCAGTTATCAGCGGGATCGAGTACGATCACCTTGTATCCCATGGTACGTGCTGACATGGTAAACATTCGTCCGAGCTGTCCACCACCAAGCATGCCAAGAGTTTTTCCAGGTAGGATCATCATGATTCGGGTAATATGGCGTTAAGGACCTCTAGTTCCTGGTTTTTGCGAAATGCAAGAAGCAGATCTGAAACAGCTGGATTGGACTGTGCAACAAGACTTGCGGCGAAAAGTGCCGCATTGGTTGCACCCGCTTCGCCGATGGCAAAAGTTGCTACGGGAATTCCTTTTGGCATCTGAACTATGGATAGCAATGAATCAAGACCTTTCAAATAACGCGAGGGTATGGGCACTCCGAGTACGGGAATGGTTGTCATGGCGGCGAGCATGCCTGGCAGATGGGCAGCCCCTCCAGCGCCAGCGATTATGGCCATTAATCCCCGTTCTTTAGCTGTAGCTGCATATTCATATAGTAGATCCGGCGTGCGGTGTGCTGAAACGATGCGTTTTTCTACCTTAATATGCATTGTTTCTAACATGAAAACGGCCTGTTTCATGATGCCCCAGTCCGTTTTGCTTCCCATGACCACGCCGATCTGTGGATTATCCATGTAAATAAAACCATGTATTAAAACCGGGTATATTATCTTACTGTGGTATTTTTGGCGACAGATATTGGATTGAGGTTTGTAAAATCAAAACATATGTTTTCTGGAAACTGGTTTTCGGCATGGATCAAGTTGGGATTGAGGTCCAGGTTAAGGCAGGAGCGGATGGTGTGACAATCTTATCTGTCTGTCGTGAATAATATGGCTGTTGAATTTTCCAGCGAAGAAAAGATGGATCTTTATTAATTGAGGCTGAAAGGATTTTGCTGTGTATAGCTGTCAGGGGAAAAATATTTCGGATTGCTTTATTATGGTGGGCGATAATTCAGGGTCTATATAAGATTGAATTGTGTTGCTCTGGTTAATGGGATATTAGAAGGGTATGCCGGTTATAGTGTTTAGTTTTTCATGAAATGATATAACAAAGTCATCTATAACCGCTAAGTCGGGTTTTCTCTGTATTCAGTTAGTTCTGGAAACAGATCATGGCAGGATGATGATGAACGGATGGGCATAAGGTTAATGGATGTCGAATCTCCATATACCATTCCCCTGTGATTTTTTGATGATGGCTTGATGGGTCATGCTTTTGGCCGCTCCTTACATCAGGCATGAGGCTTGTCGTGAAAATGATAATCAGAATTAAGCGGTGTTTACCCCTTATGGATGATTGACCATTCAATAGCCCTTATTTATGGTTGACGTATCAATTAATTGTCAGGAAGAACATGCGGTTTGTCAATCAGGATACTGTTAAAATTTCCAATCACCAGCGTTCATTTCGCGAATCCCTGTTGGCCATGATGGGGCTTTTTTTTGTGGTGATGATGGTGGCTCTGGATCAGACTGTTGTTGGTACGGCTTTACCAACTATAGTTGCAGATCTTAAAGGTTTTGATCTATACGCCTGGGTAGCGACAAGTTATTTGCTTACTTCAGTGATTACAGTACCCATATTTGGTCGTTTGGGTGATTTTTTTGGCCGCAAGTATTTTGTAGTCGCATCGATAATTATCTTTACCTTGGCTTCAGCCCTGTGTGGGCTTGCTTCGAGCATGAGTTTTCTTGTCATTGCCCGATCCTTGCAGGGGATCGGTGGAGGAATGCTGGTTGGTACTGCATTTGCCTGTGTTCCGGACTTGTTTCCTGATCCTCATGCTCGTCTACAGTGGCAAATCATTATCAGTACCGCCTTTGGTCTTGCCAATGCCATAGGTCCCTCCCTCGGGGGGTTCCTAACCCAGTATTATGGATGGCGTTCTGTATTTTATGTCAATTTGCCCATTGGCATCTTGAGTCTCTGGTTTGTGTGGCGACATATGCCACATATCAGGAATTCACACCATCGGGGCTCTATGTCACTTGACTGGATTGGAGCGCTTCTGATTGCGCTTGTCTTAGGTAGCCTTCAGTTATTTGTTGAATTTGTGCTACGCCAAGGTACGCACCTGGTATCAACCGTTTACGCTGTTGTTTGTATTGGGGCAATCATAGGGCTTTTATACCATGAACGTCGTGCTAAACAGCCTGTCTTGCCACTCGAGATGTTCAGGGAGCGTGCCCTTTCAGCATTATTCATGTTATCTGTCTGTATCGGATTTATTTTGTTTGCGTGGATGTTTTATCTTCCTCTTATGCTGCAGGGTGGTTTCGGCCTGTCTCCGAATGCAGCGGGGCTTATCATTACCCCTCTTGTAGTCTGTATTACTGTTGGCTCCATAGCTAGTGGACGCCTCATTACCCGTATACCAAGTATATCCATCATCATGAATACAGGCATTGCTTTGCTTATCGCAGCAGGTGTGGGGATGACCGTGCTTGAGCCTGACCGAGGGCATGTATTAACCTTGACCTATATGATTGTTGGTGGCTTGGGAATCGGCCTGGTGATGCCGAATCTGACGATTTTTACCCAAGAGCTTGCAGGACGATCGCATCTTGGTATAGCAACAGCACTTATCCAGTCTTTTCGTATGGTGGGAGGTATGATTGGTACTGCACTGGTTGGATCTGTTGTTAACAGGTTTTATACAAGCAGTGTTTCAGATTATCTTGATTTGCATCATGCAAGCGCCTTGAGGACTAGTCTTACTGATCCGCAAATCCTGGTCAATCCTGTTGCCAAGGAGGCACTGAAGGCACATGCACAGATCTATCATGTTGATGGAGCTTTACTGATTGACATGGCGCGTCAGTCGCTTATTCATTCGGTTCACGTGAGCCTCATTCTTCCTGTTGGGGCGGCGATCGGAGCTTTATGGTTGATGAGGCGGGTTCCTCCTATGAAGCTATCAGGAAATATCAGGCATGTTCCCTTACCAGTGGATGAAACGTGAACCAGGAATTGGAACGGCTTGCCATTTTGCAACAGCTAGGGAAGACTTATAGAGCGTGGATGTCTGCATTTGAAACCGAAGTCGGGCATTGTCTCCCGCGCTGGCGTATTCTTACCCAACTTCGGGAATTGAGCAAACCTTGCGCACAGAAGAAGCTTGTAGAACGGCTGGGTATTGATCCTGGATCGCTTTCTCGACTGTTGGGAGCTCTTGAGAATCAAGGTTTGGTAAGTCGCAGTCCAAGCCGCAAAGATAACCGTTATATTGATGTCGTACTTACCCCATCCGGTCAAAGGGAGGTGGAAAGATGTACGCCACTTCGTGACCATTTTATTGCCAAAGCGCTGGATGGTATAGAAGATAGAGATCTTTTGACATTTAAATCGATGCTTGTTGTTCTTGAATATGGATTTAGTGGCAGTAGCTTAAAATAATTCAAACAGCATAGGGTGGGAGTTGTGGTTCAATAAGCCTATTTTTCAGGCGTACAAAATCGGGAAGGCCATTTTTCATGGGAACTGGAGACTCTCCTTGAATAAGGGGGAGAAGATAGTTGTGGCATGCTTCAGTGATCCCATATCCATCTTTATTGATGAAATCTTCTGGCAGGTGTTTTTCAACATTCGCGATTTCGCTAAGCTGAACCTTTGAAATTTCCCATTTGTAAGGCTTGTCAGACAATCGATGAATAATGGGCATGATGGTATTTTCTCCTTCCAGCGCGTATTTGACTGCCGCTTTTCCAACAGCATAGGCTTGTTCAACGTCGGTAAGTGATGCAATATGACGAGCCGAACGTTGAAGGTAATCTGCAACTGCCCAGTGCACCTTTAGTGAAAGCCTGGTCTGTACAAGATTGGCGATGAAAGGCGCAACCCCACCTAGCTGTGCATGACCAAATGCATCCCGCATGCCAGTTTCACTCAGAAAATTTCCATTCTCAGCCCTTACCCCTTCTGAAACTGCTACAACACAGTAACCTTGGCGTGCAACTGTAATCTTGACCTTATCTAGAAAACTAGCTTCATTGAAGGGTCGTTCCGGAAGGAGAAGAAGATGAGGTGCATCGTCGGCGTACTCTTTTGCCAATGCACAGGATGCAGTAATCCAGCCAGCATGTCGCCCCATTACTTCAAGTACAAAAACCCGAGTAGAAGTTTCTGCCATGCTTGCAATATCATAGGAGGCTTCACGAATGCTTGTTGCAACATATTTTGCAACGGAACCGAATCCTGGTGATGAATCAGTGACAGGCAGATCGTTGTCAACCGTCTTAGGGATACCGATGGCGACCAGGGGATAATTCATGCTTTTTGCAATGTTGGCGATTTTCCAGGTTGTATCCTGCGAGTCTCCCCCGCCATTATAAAAGAAGTAACCAATGTTGTGTGCCTGGAAAACATCAATGATCCGTTTATATTCAGTAGGGTTTTCTTCAGCCTTCTTGAGTTTGTAACGGCAGGAGCCAAACGCCCCACCTGGCGTAAATTTCAATCTTGCAATATCGGTATCTGATTCAAGTGAAGTATCGATAAGTTTTTCACGCAATATACCAAGAATACCATTCTGTCCGGCATAGATTTTACCTATCCGGCCTGGATGGGCACGGGCGGTTTCAATGACGCCACATGCGGAGGCGTTGATAACTGCAGTTACCCCGCCTGACTGTGCGTAAATCACATTTTTTGACATTGCTTCTATCCTTGTTCCATTTTTTAAACTAGAGCATTTGCCTAATCAGGTTGCTCTGGATTGGGTCAAGCCTAGTTTCATCATGTAGGATGCGGTATCGATCATCCTGCAACAGAAGCCCCATTCATTATCGTACCATGCGCAAACCTTGACGAGTTTTCCATCAATGACCCGGGTCAGGTTTGCGTCATAACAACTGGAAGCAGAAGTGTGATTGAAATCGATGGAGACCAGGGGAAGGGTGCTGTAATCAAGAATTCCACGCATTGCCCCTTCACTTGCTTCTTTCATAAGGGAATGAATTTCTTCTACATTTGTTTTCCGGCGTGTATTAACAGTCAAATCCACGATTGAAACATTGATGATTGGAACCCGTACTGCAAAACCGTCAAGTCTACCTTTGAGTTGAGGTAATACCAGACCCACAGCCGAGGCGGCACCGGTTTTAGTCGGGATCATGGAATGCGTTGCGGCGCGGGCGCGGAGAAGATCTTTGTGGTAGACATCTGTTAGCACCTGATCATTAGTATACGCATGAATGGTTGTCATGAAGCCGGATTCAATTCCAAGATGATCTTCGATGACCTTGGCAATGGGCGCTAGGCAATTTGTTGTACAGGACGCATTGGACACGACCCTTTCCTGTCCTGTGATTACATCATGATTAACACCATAGACAATAGTTGCATCCACATCATTGCCCCCAGGGGCTGATATGAGCACTTTTTTAGCCCCTGCTCGAATATGGGCAAGGGCTTTCTCTTTGGAAGTGAAAGCGCCGGTACATTCAAGGACGATATCTACATCAAGTTCAGCCCAGGGAAGCTTTTCTGGATCCCTTTCGTGATAGATGGGAATATTTTTACCGTTGATCACAAGATGCTTTTCTGTATAACTGACGGACTCGCTAAATCGTCCATGAACGGTGTCAAATTGGGTAAGGTGGGCATTGACTTTATTGTCGCCCATGGCATTAATCGCTACAATTTCCAGATCATGTGTTTCATGTGTTTCATAGAGGGCACGCAGGATGTTTCGTCCAATGCGGCCATAGCCCGTAATGGCTACGCGTGTTGTCATTTCTGTCTCCAGATGGAATGGTCCCTCTTGTATTATAAATCTTTCAGCTTTTCTTGGCGCATCAAATAATGATTAATTATGAGTTCATAACATGGATTAAATGATATTTGGATTATGTGGTTCATGGGTTTTGTTGTTCAAGGTGCTTTTTATTTGGTTTCACCTGCATCATGCAATGTGTTTTTTTGAGGGGATTGCAGCTTTTCAAATCAGGATTCAATAGGTGTCATGCTATCTTTGATGCTGACAGGCATATAGCATTGTAAATAGCTCTAAAAGAATGCTGGCGCGTATTGATTCATGGCAGGGGTGTTAATTGAATACAGGCATGGTTTTCATTCATTTTTTTCTCCAGAAGCTTGGTGACGGCATAGAGAGTATCAATGCAGGGGGTGGGCACATTGATGTGACGCCCGATTTCAGCTATAGCACCAACCAGTGCATCAATTTCAAGTGCTCGTCCAGCCTCAATGTCCTGCAGCATGGACATTTTATGTGACCCAAGCTTTTCAGCACCACTGATTCGTCGATCGATAGGTAACCTGATTCGTACCCCAAGGCTAGTGGCTACTGTCTGGGCTTCTATCATCATGTTTTCGACCAGTGATCGGGTTAATGGATAAGCAAGCAGATCTATGACAGTTGCGTGACTAAGTGCACTTATTGGGTTAAAGGTTACATTTCCTAGAAGCTTGAGCCAGACCTCACCTCGTGTGTCCTGGAGTACTGGTGCACGGAAACCCGCTTCGTTAAAGAGTAGTGATATTTTCCTGACCCGTTCTGTCTGGCTGTTATCTAGCTCTCCAACAGGGAATCGGTCTCCTCCATGATGATGAATGATTCCGGGGCTGATAATTTGTGCAGCAGGGTAAACCACAGAATGCAATATTCGATGACTTTCAATATGTGAAATAATGATGCCACCCGGGTCTACCGTTTCGAGGGCAAGACCGGCAAGAGGTCCTTTTATGCCATGAAAATACCAGAATGGAATCCCATTCTGTAATGTGACAATGATTGTGTCTTTATGAAAGAGATTGGCAATATTGGCTGCAACAGGCTTTATCTGATGGGCTTTCAGGGCAAGGATAATAAGGTCCTGTTTACTAAGCATTTCAAATTGCTCGAAAACATTAGGTCGCGAATAGATTTCTCTGCCGTTATTGAATAGAACTCGAAGTCCTTTTGTCTTTATGGCCCTGTAATGATCTCCCCGTGCAATCAGGTTGATTTCATTATTAGTTCTAGCAAGTCCTGATCCTAGTAACCCACCTATGGCTCCGGCACCAATTATGCAGATTCTCATATTGAATCCTCTGTGTGTCATTGGGGATTGGGTTGAATTTGAAACAACACTGAATGGCCATGCCAGTAATAATCTATCATTTTTTACGATCTAAGGCCCAAATTTCCAATTTCGTATAAATGAGTTATAACTACTAATAGCTAATGCAGATTCAAGCTTGAACACTATCGGTCAACTGGGTGAGATGTGGCACCGGTGCGAAACCAGCGCACAGTATGGCGGTAGGGTGGCGGGTGAAGGACGATCGGATGATGGTTGGCAGGACCTGGCAATTTGCGCAAGAGAAGTTGTGGCAGCAACGGAATCCTGAGTAAAGCAGTGGCTATGCGGCCATCAGTCAGTGGATAACGTCATCGGCAAAACATCAGCAAGGCATTGTCATCTCGTTGAGTGCAGGACCGGGTTAACGCTGGTTCACAAAATTGAATAGTCGACTCGGGGAACGGCTTGGACACCAGGCACCTATCCAGGTATTCCTAGAGTCGGGCGTTGAACTGCATATTTGTCGAGAAACATGCTAGAGCATGTAATTCTGGTATAGAAAGGTTATTCTAACCTATTGCCTACATTGATGGCATAGATGCATGGATGGTGTCTAGTGTTTATCCGGATGTTTAATTATGCTCCCTGGCTTGCCGGGTGAAATAAAGACCGGGTTCTTCAAGAAAACGCATTTCATGTTTCAGGGGTTGTATTGATTAATTCTGGTAAGGTTAAGTTTTTCTTGATCTTGCTCAATTGCTTCTCACATCTGCAATATATTGATGGATAGAATTTTCCATGGAGTTTTTTTCAAAGTCCTGGTTTTTTGTGATATATGGGGTGGAAAAAAAGGTTTTATTCAGATTACTTTCATAATAAAGATAATTCGGTATGATTGGAATGGGCAAGGATCCATACAGCGGCTTCCAGGCGTGACCGTAATTTGAGTTTTTTTAGAATGTGTTTTACATGAACCTTTACAGTTCCTTCACTTATGTTGAGGGCCCGTCCAATTAATTTATTGCATTGGCCAGTAGCGAGCAAAGACAGGATTTCCTTTTCACGTGAAGTTAACCCATGATTTTGTATAGGGTTTTGTGATTTCAAAAGTTTTGCGTAAAGGATTTCAACTGATGTATTGATTGTAATTGTTCCATTTGCACTGGTGTTGTGGGCATGAGGCTGATTTAGGATCTGGGTTTCATCCACGATATGCAGTATCTGGCATGAAGGGACAAGATTGCGTATGGATTCCAGCATGTCCTTGTTCTGGAATTCAATCAGTCTGGATGAAATCAGCAGCACATCAGGTTGACATAATTTTGTTAGAAGCACCCCTTCTGTGGCGCAGTTTGCTTCACCGATAACCTCGAACGAGTGAGATCGCGTAATCTTGTTTCGAAGCTGACTCAAGGATTCATGTTTTTCGATAATGAAGAGTACTCGGTAACGTCTGGGTTGTAACAGATTACGTTCGGACAGGTTCATGATTTTTTCTCCACGGCCTTAGGCCCCAGGAATGTTTGTTTGCGTAACTTTTATCTAAAATTGCACTTTTCCAAGTGATTCGGGACTACATCAAAGAACTCTAAAAATTTCTAATTGTGAAACTTTATTTCCTACTGTTATAAAATTTTATTTTTCCGCTGTCAATCAGGTTAGTAATTTTCTTTTTTAAAATATCACTGGGATTTATCTGGAATTTAAGAATAGCGATCAGTTTTTTTCTTTGCCTTAAGATTGAAGAACAGCTTGATATGGCTACCAGACTCGATTTAAAGCGAAAATCGGGTAAATTGAAAATATGAGTCAATGTAATCGTATATAAATACTTAATTGATACCTCATTGTGGGTAATTATCAAAAAAAAATCTTCTTGTATTTCCAGGCAATATCATAATTATATTAATTATATCAATATGATATGCTTTTATTGGCCAACTGGTTTACTAAATAAATTGGCCGAAGGTATTTTTTTCGCAAAAGTGGGAGTTGACAAAGAAAAATCACCTGCATAGCATGCATTTCATAACAGTAAAAAAAAATTCACATTTAGAAGTACGTATTTGGTTTTTCATCTTTGCAGGGGCGCCTTTAAAAGGCTGGTTTGCGGCTAAGCCGTATTTATTAGGAGACGAAGATGCAGCAACGTATGTCTGAACGAATTGAAAGAATGTATCTCGGTGATATCTGGTTTGCTGCGGTGATGATTGCTGCAGTTTGGCTGGCTGTGGGTTTTGTATTTTTTGAGATGTTCAACTTTCTCAAGGATCCGGTTTTCAGGATTGTCGAAATTGTTGCAGCACTGTTTCTGCTTGTATTTAACTCTTCCTCAATGACTGCAATGATTCGTCATTATAAGGAAGATAAAGAGTGGATTTATGAACGCGACATCATAAACCTGGATCAGGCCCGTGCAGATGCGGCTAGTTCCAGACAGGCAGCATAGGGGGGGTATGGCTAAGAATCATTATGTTCCAAAGGTTCAGAGCGGATTCGGTCAGTTTATAGATTGTGTCCTGATACTGGTGCTTGTTTATGCCAGTCTATACGCACCGCTGCTCATGCAGGCTAATTCAGGAAGCAGTGCGGCTAGCAGTTCGGAAAAACCTACCTGGCAATCTTTAAAGCAGAACAGTTTCGAAGCGGGGCAATGGCAGAAGCTCGGGTATACCCCTGAACAGGCACAGCCCATTATTGAGACCAGGTTTGAATACAGCATAAGTTGGCCCGTTCTTGGCCTCACTGCCGCAGTCATTATCGGCTATTACTTATTTATGTTGAAGGTTTCTGACAAAGAGTACCGGGAAGTCATCCGGGAAAAATTCGGTGATAGGCCATAGGGGGAAACATGGGCTTTTGGCAAATTTTTTCAGATTTATCATGGGCAGTATCAGTGCTCATGGCGGTGTGGATGATTTATGACACTTGGCGTGTCCAACAGGAATATGACGAGTCCTTTCTCATGAGTTCGCGAGAAGGTGCAGAGGAACTCTCAGCGAAGGAGACAGATAAATGAGTGCACAGGTGATAGAAGCACCCAAACAGCACATTTCGTTGAAAAAGGTCTTAAGCCCAATCCATATCTGGGGGCTTGGGGTCGGGATTGTGCTGGTTGGCGAGTATATGGGCTGGAATTTTTCCGTTGCCAAAGGTGGCGCCCTGGGTTCGCTTATTGCATGCTGGGTTATTGGCCTGCTCTATACTTGCGTGGCCATGATAGATTCAGAAGTAACTTCAACAGTGGCTGCTGCAGGGGGGCAGTATACTCAGGCCAAGCATATTATCGGGCCCCTTATGGCATTTAATGTCGCACTTTATCTAGTGCTGGCATATACGATGCTGGAAGCAGCAGATGCGACCGTATTCGGTGATTTACTGCAGGAAGTGGCAGGAAATTTCGGGGTTGCAAATCTTGATCCTCGCCCCTTTGCTTTTTTGTGCATCATGTTTCTGGCCTGGCTTAACTATCGTGGGGTGTTCATAACCTTGACGTTCAATTTTGTCATTACTGCGTTCGCCTTTGTTGCCATAATACTGGTATTTTTTGGGGTCGCGCCCTGGTCGCCCGGAGTTGTCTTGCATCATGCGGATCTTATCCATGGCTTACCTTATGGATGGATTGGAATTATTGCTGCTTTTCAGTTTGGGATGTGGTATTACCTGGGGATTGAGGGCACTTGTCAGGCGGCAGAAGAATGTCGTTCGGCTGCAAGATCCATTCCACTTGGAACCATGAGCGGAATGATTACCCTAGTCATTGCTGCTTCTTTAACGTGGTATATCTGTTCCGGTCTTTTGCCCTGGGAATATCTGGGTCAGGCAACGACACCTTTGTATGATGCAGCGAGAGTGACTAATAGTACCTGGATGCAGGTTGTCATGTTTGTCGCTACGGTGTTTTCTAATCTGGCTTCTGCAAATGGCTGTATTAACGATGCGTCGCGTGCCTGGTTTTCGCTTTCGCGTGATCGTTATATGCCGCCAGTATTTGGAGCAGTACATCCACGTTACCGCACTCCTTATCGATCGGTCCTGTTTCTGATTCCTATTGCTGTATCCTTTGCCTTTACAAACCTTTTGGATCAAATCATTACTTTTTCGATTTTGTCCGGGCTTCTTGGATACACCTTTATGTCGATTAATATGATGAGATTTAGGCGGCTGTGGCCATTAGGTTCCATTCATCGCGGCTACATTCATCCATTTCACCCTTTGCCGGCAGTGATGCTTTTCCTGCTGTGTACTACGGTCTATTTTGCCACGTATCTTGGTTATGGCAGCCAGCTCCTGGCTATTATGGCGTTCTTTATCATTGCTTCACTTTGGTTCAGTTTGCATCGCTACAAGTTCGTGAAACGGGGTGACCAATTTACAATGCCTTGGCCAAGACCCAAGGGCTATTAGACAAGGAGGAATCATGGACAAGCAGTTGCTATGTGCAACAGATGGATCGCATGTTTCGCAAAAAGCGGTGAACTATGCTGTAGGTCTTGCGCATCGGTTGCAGGTGCCAATTACTTTCCTTGTTGTGCATCCGGTTGAGGATGATTCATCAATGGATCCGGTTCGTAGTTGGGATGGTAATGTCATTGAGGCAATGGATTGGCAGGTACACAAGGATCTGGCTGATGCACAGTCTATAGCAAGGGAAGCAGGGTTGACCCAGGTAACCCTTGCTGCGATTGGAAGTCATGAGGTTGCTGAAGCGATTGTGAAGTATGCTGAAGGGCATGGCCTGGATCATATCCTTGTAGGATCTACAGGGAGATCGGGCGTTGCCAAAATGATGTTGGGTTCAGTTGCTTCACGAGTAGTGACTTTGGCGCATTGCCCGGTTACTGTGGTTCGCTGATTTGAAACTCAGGCCCGCGTTTTGCGGGCCTTTTTTCAGGGATGATTTATGCATCCATTTGTTCTGCTTCTACTTGTGTTGCTGTTTATCTATCTGGCCTGGCGATTTGTTAAGGATCAGAATACTTCCAAAAGAGAAAGAGAATCCCTTTTTGATGATTGTCTGGATCTTTTCGAAGCTTATAAAGTACGTAAGACGCCCAGCGGATATCCAGAGCTAGTAGGTCGCTATAAGTCAGTCCCTTTCAGGCTTGAACTTATTTTTGATGCAGCAGCTTTTCGTAAACTTCCTTCGTTATGGCTAATAGTAAATCTTGAAGCCCCTTTGCAGACTGAAGGGATTGTCGATTATCTTGTAAGGCCGGATAATACAGAATTCTATTCGCCAGGATGGCTGCTGCCGATGAGCCTGCCCATTCCTGAATCCTGGCCCCAGCATGCAATTCTTCGTACTGACACTCCTGATCTGGCATCCTGGCTAGAGCAGCTTGTAGGTGTACAGCAATTATTTGAAAACTCCCGTATGAAAGAGCTTTCCTTTGGAAGCTCAGGAGTCCGGCTGGTCAATCAGGTAAAGGAAGCTAATCGTGCAACCTATACAACCATGCGTTATGTGAAGTTCGATATGTCAGTAATAGAAAGAGAATCAGTAAGGGAGTTGCTTGAAAGGGCAATCAGTTTTCATATGGCCCTGGATCGCATAACTCGGGAAAAAAACGAGGTCTGCATGTATGCCTAAGCCGCTTAATCCGTTTCTGGTGATGTTGGCTGCAATCATTTTGCCCGGCATGGGACAGGTATTAAACGGGCAGCCTACGCGCGGCCTTGCCATGGATGCCTTCATGATTGTTCTCGGTGTTGTAACCTTACATTTTGCCCATCCGGGAGCCGGATTTATTGCAAGTCATGCAGGTGGGGTGTTTGTGTATGCGATTAGTGTCATGGATGCGTATAAGTTTGCACGTCTTCGTTATGAAACATGGAACCGTGAATCTGATTCATCCGCATCCGGTATTAAAGATACATAGTATCAATTTATATAAATTACCCATCAAGTGGTATTAAAAATAATATATATTGAAAATCAATTACATATATAAAATATTTACCCTATATTCAGGTATTTTCCAATTTAAATAGATTAAAAGGTTTGTAAAAGCCAGAAAACCGAATTATTGATGGTTGACAGTCCTGGAATTGTGATTCATGATATGAACTATTATTTAATTACATGAACTTTATAAGCTGTATTTTTAGATCAAATCCCTAATCCTAATTGTTTACAGGAAAGATTCATGCCATTACGTCTTCTCCGTTTTGCATTAAGCCGCAGGCATCCTGAGCCACGTATGTTTACTGAGCGTGACAAGCTCGGTAAAACCTACGACGTCGTGATTATAGGAGGCGGGGGGCATGGTCTTGCCGCAGCCTATTATCTTGCAAAAAATCACGGCATAACCAACGTATGCGTCCTGGAAAAGAATTATCTGGGTGGCGGAAATACTGGAAGGAATACGACTATTGTCCGCTCTAATTACCTTACTCCGGAGGGAGTTGCTTTCTATGACCGCAGCTTAAAATTGTTTGAGGATCTGTCACAGGATTTTGACCTTAATCTTTTTTATTCTACTCGTGGACATTTTACCCTGGCACATACTGATTCAGCGATGCGCACTATGCGTTGGCGTGCTGAGGTCAATAAGCATCTGGGCATTGAATCTGAAGTCGTTGGCCGTGATTTTATCAAGCGCATGGTTCCAGAAATGGATCTTGAGTGTTCGGGGCATTCGCCTATACAGGGTGCGTTATACCACAAACCTGGCGCTGTTGCCCGACATGATGCGGTGGCGTGGGGATATGGGCGTGGTGCAGACATGCGTGGAGTGGAAATTTTTCAGAAAACTGAAGTGACTGGGATTGATGTTGAAAACGGAAAAGTGAAAGGTGTAGGCACAAGTAGAGGATATATCTCTACACGGAAGGTTTTATGTGCGGTGGCAGGGTCGACGCCCCGGATTACAAAAATGGTCGGAATTCGTACCCCAATAGTTATTCAACCTCTTCAGGCATGTGTAACTGAACCGATAAAGCCATGGCTTGATACCATAATCGTTTCTGGAAGCCTGCATGTGTACGTTTCTCAGTCTGACCGTGGCGAACTGGTAATGGGCGCATCTGTTGATCCATATGAAATCCACTCTACTCGTTCAACGCTGGATTTTACTGAAGGTCTTTGCGCGCACATGCTTGACATGTTTCCATTCCTTTCCAATACAAAAGTCAATAGACAATGGGCAGGTATGGCAGACATGACGCCAGATTTTGCACCTATCATGGGCAAGACTCCGATTGAGGGATTTTACATTGATGCAGGGTGGGGTACTTGGGGTTTCAAGGCAACACCGGTGTCTGGCGAAACGATGTCACATACGGTCGCCAATGACGTGGATCATGAATTAATCCACACCTTCCGTCTGTCACGGTTCAAGGAACTGGATCTGACGGGCGAAAAAGGTGCGGCTTCTGTAGGACATTAATTATGAAACTGCTGACATGCCCAATTAATGGAACAAGACCACTGCAGGAATTTACCTGGGGTGGTGAATACCGGGTAATGCCTGATCCGGACCAGGTAAGCGATGAGGAATGGGCCGATTATGTGTTCAACCGTAACGGTGCGCCAGGTATCAAGAAGGAGTGGTGGCATCACACTGCTTCTGGTATCTGGTTTATTGCCGAGCGGGATACCGAGCGCGATGTCGTGTTGCGTACCTATCTATATAGCGGGAAAGATGAGTGATGACAGATTTGAACAATCGGCAGTCGGTAGATGCTGCACTGGAAAAAAATCGGTTGCCCAGGCAGGCTGGAGAATGGATCGAGCGTAATCAACGTGTGTATTTTACGTTTGAAGGCAAGACCTATGGCGGATTTGTTGGTGATACCGTCAGCAGTGCCATTGCTGCATCTGGAAATAAAGTAATGGGTCGTAGCTTCAAATATCACAGATCGCGCGGCATCCTGTCCTTGTCGAACCATGATATCAATACCATGATGCAGGACGAGAATGATCCTACAATCCGTGCGGATGTTGTTTCTGCCAAGGAAGGGATGGAACTCCGTTCTGTTAACACCTTTGGTGGACTGGAATCGGATCGTGGCCGTTTTCTGAACCTTTTTGCCAGATTTTTGCCAGCAGGATTTTATTACAAGACTTTTCATACTCCGAAATGGTTGTTTCCGATGTGGGAAAAGGTTTTCCGTACGCTCACAGGCCTTGGGGTGGTTAATGTTGATTCACCCCGGATACGTACTCCAAAACGTTATGATTTTACAGATGTTCTGGTGATCGGTGCGGGACCTTCTGGTCTTTCAGCGGCCATAGCTGCTGCCAAGGAAGGTGCTAAAGTGGTTTTGGTGGATGAGAATGCCAGACCAGGTGGAACCCTTACTTATGACCATGGCGGGCTGGATGAAAATCTTGAACTGCTTGGAAGGCTGCTTGATGAAATAAAGCGTAACCCGGGAATTCAGCTTCGCCCAGGGACAGTGGCGACAGGATATTATGCGGATAACTGGGTTCCGCTTGTAGACGAAGTGCGCATGACCAAGATGCGTGCGAAAACCGTTATTGTTGCATCCGGTGCTTTCGAACAGCCCTGTGTATTTCGGAATAATGATCTACCAGGAGTCATGTTAGCTTCAGCCGCACAGAGACTTGTTAAGCGTTATGCTGTTCGCCCTGGACGCAACCATGTCATTGTGACTTCCAACAGTGCGGGATACCGAGCTGCACTTGATATGGCCAGCAGTGGCGCATCAATCGCAGCAATCGTGGATTTTCGCCCTGAGGGCGAACCTAGCACATGGCATGAGCGTGCGGTCGGTCTTGGCATCCGAATCTTGCCTGGATACTGCATTTATGAGGCAATACCCCAGGAGGATAAGCTGGGCGTATCTGCAGCGATTGCAAGAAAACTTTCCTCCACGGGAGAAACAGAAGAATCAGGCAGCCAGACTATTTCTTGCGATACCATCTTGATGGCTGTCGGTTATGCTCCTGCTGCGAACCTGCTTTATCAGGCAGGCACGAAAATGCGCTATACCCATGAAACCGAACAGTTCGTTCCCGAGGCTCTGCCAGACAATGTTTTTGCTTGCGGGCGCGTAAACGGGGTTTACACCGTTCCTGCACAGCTTCTTGATGGTGATCGTGCAGGGCTTGCTGCTGCTGAAAAGGCAGGTTGCCCAGTAAGCCGTAAGGCTTCAGCCGTGCCGGCTGAAGCAGTGAGCCCAAGTCATCCCTATCCTGTTATTGCTCATCCAAAAGGTAAGAATTTTGTCGATTTTGATGAAGATCTGCATTTGCGTGATTTTTATGTATCCGTTCAGGAAGCGTTTGACAATATCGAACTCATGAAACGTTTTACAACTGTCGGCATGGGGCCCTCGCAAGGAAAACATTCAAATATGAATGCAATCCGTATTCTTGCAAGGCTAACCGGAAAAAGTATTGCTGAAGTCGGGACAACAACGGCCAGGCCTTTCTTTCATCCAGTGAAACTTTCCCATCTCGCCGGACGGGGTTTTTCTCCTGAGCGGTTCACGCCCATGCATCACCGGCATGCTGAACTTGGGGCTGTATTCATGGATGCCGGAAACTGGAAACGCCCAGAATATTATCGATGTGAAGGAATGTCCCGATTAGAGACCATACGTATGGAAGTACGCAATGTTCGAACTAACGTCGGCATGATTGATGTTGGAACTTTAGGAAAGATCGAGGTTTTTGGACCTGACTCTGTTAGGTTCATTGAACGGATGTATACCGGACTGTTTGCTAAACAGGCAGTGGGTACAACTCGATATGCCCTAGGCCTTGATGAATCAGGTGTAATTATTGACGATGGGGTAGTAGGCCGACTTGCAGACGAGCACTTTTTTGTAACCACTACTACTACCGGTTCAGCGCAGGTCTATCGCGAAATGAACCGATGGGCTCTTTTGTGGGGAATGGATGTAGGTATTGTCAATGCTACAGGCTATATGGCTGCGATGAACCTTGCCGGACCCAAATCCCGTTCGATATTGGCGCCTCACTGCAACATTGATATCAGCGATGAGTCTGTGCCCTATCTTGCATTGAGAACCTGCCAAATCGGAGAGGTTCTGGCACGCATCATGCGGGTAGGGTTTGTAGGTGAGTTAGGCTATGAAATTCATGTGCCTTCCGAAAATGGTCTTTATGTCTGGGATCTACTGATGAAGGAAGGTGAGAAACATGGCATTCATCCTTTTGGTGTAGAAGCCCAACGTGTCCTGCGTCTGGAAAAGGGTCATATCATAGTCAGTCAGGATACCGACGGCTTGACCAATCCGTTTGATGCAGCGTGTGGTTGGGCAGTCAAGATGAACAAACCTTTTTTTATTGGGCAACGAAGTTTGAAAATTGCCCAGAATATGGAAAGAAAACAGGTTCTAGCAGGTTTCTCTCTTTCCAGGGGATATGTCGGTGAGCTCCCTAAAGAATCACACTTAGTGATTGAGGGCGGTGAGATCGCAGGTCGAATCACGAGCATTACAGATTCCGAAGCATTGGGGCGGGTGATTGGGCTCTGTTTTGTGCGTCCTGACATGAATGTTATAGGACAAGCTATCCAGTTTCGTCTATCAGATGGTTCAATGGTGCCCGCGGAAATTGTGGCTACTCCCTTTTATGATCCAGAAGGATTGCGCCAGAAAGTGCAAGGATAAAACATGAGACAAAGCCCGATGGAATTTCTCTTGACTCGCCTTGGTGTCCGATTTGGCGAGGCAGGAAGTATGCGAATAGCGTTGTCAGCTGCTGATGAAAAATACGAATCCTCATGTATCGAGAATTTGGGGTTGGCTGATACCACATTTCTTTATCGTATAGGGCTCAAGGGACCTAAAGCGGGGCAATTTCTGGTTTCTTTAGGATTGCCTGTACCACAAGAGCCGAATCATTGGGAGCCTTTGGATGGGGGAGGTTATTTGATGCGGCTTGGCATGTCAGAATTTTTTCTCGAGGATGGCCCATCAGGTACGTTCGTTAAATATATCAGTGAAAAGCTTGGGCCGGATGGTCATGCCGGGGTTTATCCAGTGCGGCGTCAGGATGCAGGTATGGTCTTGTGCGGAAAAATGCAGAATGAGCTATTGGCCCAGACATGTAATGTGAATTTCGCAGGCATGGATGGTTCAGATCGAATCGTTGTGATGACATCGATGACAGGGGTAAGTGTTGTAATGATACAAGCAGAAGTAAATGGGGAACCATCGTGGAAGATTTGGTGCGATGGAACATTTGGACATTATTTATGGGACACACTTCTTGAGATTGCTTTGGAAACGGGGGGCGGCGTTATAGGCTGTGCCAGGCTTTACCCGGAACTTGGCTGATTTTGAAGCGGGGCATTGATTATAAATACAGGAGACTGACATGACAGCTGCAATGAAGCTGGATCATAAGCTGACCAGCGTAGGGGACGCCAAGAAGTGGCTTGAAGCCAACAACGTCAAGTATGTATTGGCTCAGTTTGTGGATATCCATGGATCGGCCAAGACAAAAGCAGTACCGGCAACACATTTTGAAGACATTCTAACTGCAGGTGCGGGGTTTGCAGCCTTCGCCATCTGGGGTATGGGAATTGGGCCTCATGGCGCCGATTATATGGCAAGAGGTGACTTGGGTACGCTATCCCTTATCCCCTGGATGCCGGGCTATGCCCGGATAGTTTGTGATGGGTATGTTAATGAAGCTCCACATCAGTACTGTTCCCGCGTGATTCTTAAAAATCAGATCAAAAGACTCTCTGAGCGGGGTTTAACCATGTTTACAGGCATCGAACCTGAATTTTCGCTTCTGGTTCGCGATCCTGATGGCAAGATACGCCCCCATCTCGAGTCCGATTGTTTGGCAAAACCTTGTTATGATTACAAGGGATTGGCTCGAACCAATGAATTTCTTGATAAACTGACCCAGTCCCTGATTGAAACCGGCATTGATGTTTACCAAATTGATCATGAGGATGCAAATGGTCAATTTGAAATCAACTATACCTATACTGACTGTCTGACTTCAGCCGATCACTATATATTCTTTAAAATGGCGGCGTCAGAAATTGCCAATTCTCTTGGTCTTATCTGTACTTTCATGCCGAAGCCTTTTTCAAATCTTCCTGGTAATGGTACGCATATGCATATTTCCATGGGGGATGCAAAACATGGCAACCTGTTCCAGGATAAAAAGGATCCTCAGGGACTTGATCTTTCACCCATGGCCTATCATTTTCTAGGCGGAATTCTGAAACATGCAAGAGCTCTGGCTGCTCTTGCATGCCCAAGCATCAATTCATACAAGCGTCTGGTAGTTGGACGATCATTGACTGGGGCAACATGGGCTCCAGCCTATATCAGTTACGGCAATAACAACCGTTCGACAATGGTGCGGATCCCGCCTGGCCGGTTGGAACTGCGTCTTCCAGATGGTAGTACCAATCCATATCTTGCGACTGCCGCACTCATTGCTGCAGGCCTTGATGGACTGGATAACAAGATTGATCCGGGCATGGCACAAAGTGACAACCTCTACAATTATTCCTCCGCTCAGCTCAAGGCCAAGAAGATTGGCCTGTTACCACAGAATCTCAATGAAGCGCTTGTTGCCCTCGAAAGCGACAAGACTATTACCAGGGCTCTAGGAGGAGATTTTGTAGGTGAGTTTATAGATCTTAAACGGATGGAATGGGTTGATTATCAACGTCACGTTTCTGATTGGGAAGTGAACCGTTATCTGGAGTTTTTCTGATTTAAGAGAGGAAGTAATCATGTGTGGAATCGTTGGTTTGCTCATTAAGAATCCAGCCATGCGTGATGAGCTTGGGGAGCTTATGCTCCCTATGCTCATCGGAATGACCGAACGTGGCCCGGATTCAGCTGGGCTTGCCGTATTTGGAGACCGAATCTCAAAGGGAAAGGTTAAATTCAATCTCTTTGCGACCAGTGCCGATTTCGACTGGAATTTATTCGAAAAAGCATTTGATAGCCATTTTGGCAGTATTGCTGATTTGACTATCAAAGGCCGCCATGCGGTTTTGTCCACGACAGTCATATGGGAATCAGTGCGGGATTGGCTTGTTCATTCTTATCGGCGTGAATTAACCATCCTGTGTGTCGGGAGCAGCATGGATATATACAAGGATATCGGCACCCCAGGGCAAGTTGCGGAGCGTTACGGTTTTAAAAACTTGCATGGCAGCCATGTGGTCGGCCATACAAGAATGGCGACTGAATCAGCTGTTACACCCCAACATGCTCATCCTTTTACAGCAGGGCATGATTTTTGCCTTGTGCATAATGGATCCTTGTCAAATCCAAACAGTATCCGCCGAAAGCTTGAGCCTCTTGGTATCCATTTTGATACGGATAATGATACCGAAGCTGCCTGCCGTTATCTGGAATGGCGTTTGCGTGAGGGAGACACACTTGAACAGGCAGTCCAATCTGGTTTTGAGGAACAGGATGGGTTTTATACCTTTTTGATGGGGACAGAAAACAAGCTCGCTCTAGTGCGAGATGCTTTTGCATGTAAACCTGCAGTGGTTGCTGAGAATGATGATTATGTAGCCATTTCTTCTGAATTCCGCTCGCTTGCCCGCTTGCCGGATATAAAGAATGCTCGATTGTTCGAGCCAGCCCCAGAGGAGTTGTATGTATGGACAATTTAGCCCGCAAGAACAGTGATGGAAAGGAAACCCTGTTGTTTGATTTATCGCAGACTACCGTCCGCGATATGAATCAGTTCCTGCATCATAATCTGGATAAATCGAATGTAAGCAATATCCGCATTATCCACCCTGATGGGGCCCACAGTATCGCTGTGGGATTGGAGGTGCCTGTAAATATTGAAATTGAGGGTCATGCCGGATATTTCTGTGCCGGAATGAATAAGCAGGCCAATGTCACCATAAAAGGTAATGTTGGCTGGTCTGTTGCTGAAAATATCATGTCAGGCATGGTGCGTGTCAAGGGGTATGCATCGGAATGTGCTGGAGCATCAGGCCATGGCGGCACGCTAATTATCGAACGTGATGCAAGTCTGCGCTGTGGGATTTCCATGAAAGGCGTAGATATTATCGTTGGGGGGTCTGTCGGTAATTTTTCTGCGTTCATGGCTCAGGCCGGTCATCTGGTCGTGTGTGGTGATGCAGGAGATGGATTGGGCGACTCTATTTATGAAGCAATAATTTATGTGCGTGGCAAAATCAAGTCGTTAGGCGCTGATGCGCGTATTGAACCTTTAACAGATGAAGATCATAAGGTATTGGCAAAATTACTTGCCCTTGCAGGGTTCAAACACGATACGAAAGAGTTCAAGCGGGTGGCTTCTGCTCGCCAACTCTATCACTGGAATGCTGACGCCAATCAGGAGTATTAAGATGTCTAATTTATCCAAAGAGCCGTCTTTTCTGTTCGGCGAAGATACGATTCAATACATTCAGCATGCAGCAGCGACAGGGCTTTATGATATTCGTGGTCTTGGTGCTAAACGTTACCTGCCGTCGTTTGATGATCTTCTTTTCCTGGCCGGATCTGCTTCCCGCTATCCTCTTGAAGGTTATCGTGAAAAATGTACGACAACGACTGTTCTCGGGACGCGTTTTGCTAAAAAACCAATTGAGCTAAAGATTCCAATAACCATAGCAGGAATGAGTTTCGGATCATTATCAGCAAATGTCAAAGAAGCCTTGGGTCTTGCAGCTACCGAGCTCGGCACCTCAACGACAACAGGGGATGGAGGTATGACTTCAGAGGAAAGGCTTTCATCGAAAACCCTTGTTTATCAATGCCTTCCATCACGGTATGGGTTTAATCCAGATGATGTGCGCCGTGCGGATGCGATAGAGCTGGTTATTGGACAGGGTGCAAAACCCGGAGGTGGAGGTATGCTTCTTGGCCAGAAAATTACGGCACGGGTGGCCCAAATGCGTACCCTTCCAGCAGGTATAGATCAGCGTTCGGCCTGTCGTCATCCTGACTGGACCGGTCCAGATGATTTGACTATAAAAATTCAGGAGTTGCGCGAAATTACGGACTGGCAGGTTCCGATTTATATCAAAATTGGAGCAACACGTGTCTTTAATGATGTGAAACTGGCTGTACATGCAGGTGCGGATGTCGTCGTCGTAGATGGTATGCAAGGTGGTACGGCAGCAACACAAAAAGTCTTTATCGAACATGTTGGGGTTCCAACACTGGTCGCAGTTCAACAAGCCGTGTCGGCATTGGAAGAAATGAATATGAAGGACAAGGTGCAGCTTATCGTTTCAGGGGGGATTCGCTCTGGAGCAGATGTTGCCAAAGCTCTGGCCATGGGGGCTGATGCTGTGTCTATTGGTCAGGGTGTTTTGTTTGCTCTTGGCTGCAATTCACCAACCTGGATTGATCACGATGGCCAGCACATTGACGCGACTGAAGATTATACCAAGCTTGAGACCATGCCAGGTTTTTGCCATCATTGCCATACAGGCAAGTGTCCGGTTGGCGTAACTACTCAGGATGAAATTCTTGAGAAACGACTTATTCCGGAAGTGGGGGCACGGCGTGTCAAAAATTATTTTAAAACACTTAACATGGAGCTGACTACAATTGCCCGAGCCTGTGGTAAATCTAATGTGCATCATCTTGAGCGTGAGGACCTGGTAGCACTGACAGTGGAATCTGCTGCTATGGCCCATGTTCCACTTGCTGGTACTAACTGGATTCCCGGATTGAAGGAAATCTAGTCTGTACGCTTTTAATTGGCAGGATGGGGCCTTCTTGATATAGTAAGTTGGCCTTTCCTGTCATTTAATGGAAGTTGTATGAATCAAGAAGAGCGATCGTCAATTTTAGCTGAAAGCGAGCCAGCTGGTCTTGAACAGTATATAGGGCGTACAATACGTGATCTGCGCCTGAAAAACCGGCTAACCATTGCTGATGTTGCAGCGAAAGCGTGCATCAGCCGCGGGATGCTATCGAAGGTTGAAAATGGTCAGACCTCTACAAGTCTTGATACCCTGAATCGCATTTGCCAGGCGTTTGGAATTACCCTTTCACGTCTTTTTAAACAGTATAACATTCCAGCTGGTGGAGCCCAGCATGTACGAAAAGGTGAAGGGATGGAAGTGGTGCGGGCTGGAACACGCATGGGGCATACCTACCGGTTATTGGCCTATGATCTTGGCCCCAAGAAGGTTTTTGAACCTTTTCTGATTAGCATGGATGACCAGTCTGAAGTGTTTGGTACCTTTGAACACCCTGGCACAGAATTTATTTATATGCTGGAAGGTAAAATTGAATACCGACATGGGCAGCATACTTATGTGTTGACACCGGGCGATTCACTCATGTTTGATGGCAATATTGTACATGGGCCTGAACAGCTTATCGATGTACCCATCCGTTTTCTGGCATTGATCATCTATGGTGAGGATTATGATGGAAGTCTGTCATCTGAATGAAATTGTTTGATTTTCAGGTTCTATGTCCTTTTATTCTGTTCTGGTTTTTTCTTTTTTAGCTTTGCAGGCTAAATGCTGTTTTATAGTATTTACGATATTGCTGTTGCCCCCGAATGTTAAGCTATTTATTTAATCACGATACCTGTTTAATCCGTTCATATTGTTTCCTGTCCTAAGAATTGATCCCTCATGATTTATTCTTTTCAGGTTATAAAAATCAGGAAATGTTTACGACCATGACTCTGGTTCCATGGCATGCCCATGAAAAACTGCAATGGATCGAGTAGGGTGAGGGGTTACCCCCTCAGCCCTCTCACACCACCGTACGTGCGGTTCCGCATACGGCGGTTCAAGTAGAACGCTGGAGTTGCTGGTGGATTGCCACCAGCGAGACCAGCCCGAGTTGCGTGAAGTGCTTTGGCGGC
>JAGWIG010000250.1 GCA_028873515.1 Pseudomonadota bacterium
GGGAAACATGGAATCTTGTTTCCCCTAAAACACAAGAAATAATAAAAACCGTTAAAGCTAGAGATATTTGGATTCGTATTCTTACAGCAAGGATAGAAACGGGAGAACCTTATTTGCTCTTTAGTGATCGAGTGAAAGAGCAGCAGCCAGCGCACCATAAAAAACTTGGTCTTAAAGTAAAAACCTCAAATTTATGCAGTGAAATTACTTTGCCTACCGGCCTTGATCATCAAAACCAAGAGCGCACAGCTATCTGCTGCCTTTCAAGTTTAAATTTGGAAAAATGGTTTGAGTGGCATAAGGAACCAAAATTTATTGAAGATGTGATGCGCTTCCTTGATAATATTTTGTCAGATTTCATCAAGAGAGCGCCTGAAGAAATGTACCGGGCAGTATATTCGGCAATACAAGAACGGTCTGTTGGCCTCGGCGTTATGGGTTTTCACTCATTTTTGCAATCAAACAACCTGCCATTTGAAAGCGCAATTGCCAAATCTTGGAATAAGCGCATGTTCAAACATATTAGAGAAAAAGCAGATGAAGCTTCCAAGATTTTAGCAATTGAACGTGGAGAATGTCCTGATTCTGCCCAAGCCGGAGGCTTCGGAGAAAGATTTAGCCATAAGCTGGCAGTAGCACCCACAGCGTCTATATCTGTTATCGCTGGTAATTCATCTCCTGGCATTGAGCCTTATGCCGCAAACGTGTTCCTGCAAAAAACACTTTCAGGATCTTTTACTGTCAAGAATAAACATCTAAAAAAAATGTTAGATGAAAAAGGGCACGACAATGCAGAAACCTGGAGTAAAATTACGGCAAATAAAGGCAGCGTGCAAAAACTCAAATTCTTGACAAAAGAAGAAAAAGAGGTATTCAAAACCGCGTTTGAGATTGACCAAAGATGGATTATTGAGCACGCGGCGGATCGAACGGAATATATTTGCCAAAGTCAATCAGTTAATTTGTTTTTGGCCGGAGATGTTCATAAGCGCGATTTGCATCAAGTGCATTTACTTGCGTGGAAGAAAGGGTTAAAGAGTTTATATTATTGTCGCTCTCTAGCAGTAAGCCGCACAGCGAATGTAAATGAATCTATTGAACTGAAATCTATTCTGAATAAATCCACGCAAGTTGATTACGCAGAATGCTTGTCTTGCCAATAAGGAATCAATATGACTAACTTGTTAACGCCGAATACCGGCTACAAGCCCTTCCGATATCCGTGGGCGTATGAAGCATGGCTGGCTCACGAACAGATGCATTGGCTGTTTGGAGAAGTGCCAATGGCGGATGACGT
>JAGWIG010000251.1 GCA_028873515.1 Pseudomonadota bacterium
GCCGCTTGCAGAGCAGCGAACTGAGGAAGCATTCGCTGGTGCGTCTTGTACTTCGTTACAACGTAGTTACGATACTTTGTAACTTAGGCTGGTCAACCGAGCTTCTTACTGCTCTTCCAAGCTCCGGCCTTTAGGCCGGGGTAGTTGACACTGTAACTGTATATGGTTACTTAAACAGGTGCAATATTGTTAGAGCAGGTCATTGGGCATGGGCCGGATACTAGTTCGAAAAATGAGAGCCATGAGACTTCGATGAGAATTCGCCCTTAGATCCAACTGTCTTGAGACAAGTGGAGGTTCAGGCCACTTTATTATTTTCAATCAGTTTCGCCAGCAATTCTGCAGAGGGATCGTCTAGAGCCTCTTTTCTCCAGAAATCTGCGGCATTCTGTAAGTTCTGGTTGTATTGTTCAACTGTAGTCGGGATTGTATTTAACCCGGTGTCAGCCTGGTAAATCTTAAGCTCGTTGTCATTCAATTTAAGTTTGTTTCCTATTACTATCATCGTATTCCCTTTCGTTTTTTATTTCGATGATTCAATTTTACAAGATTAATTTTTTTGTCAAGGAAGCAAAACCAACGTTGTTGATTGTGAATCAGGCCACAATGACATGATCTTTATGACGGCATACATCCATATCAATAGTAAGATGGCGAATAATAACTTCTGGCACCTTGGCTTTTCCACTGCCTGGCTGGAGCCTGACAAAACCGCTTTCAACCAGCTTGCTTAATGTCCGGCTTACGTTTGGCTCTGCCCGGCCTACTAATCGAGCCAGTTCTGCCACGGATGAGGGTCTTTTTTCATCAATCATGGATAAAAGGTGCCGGTTTTCAGGAGTTAGAAGACGAACCACAGCTTCGATGGATTCAAATGAAGCCTGTCCCGCATCATGTGGGGCTCGATGCGTGCCACGAGCGACAGATAGTATTTCTGTTTTCAGTTCCTTCATTGATTGGATTTTTAGCTTCATGCTCAAATCTCCTCGTCTGCCACGATTTCAAATTTGATACCATTTTCTTTAAGCGCTCGCTCAACTTCATTAAAAAAGTCTTCCAGCAACTTCTCTACGGATACAAAATGTTGACATCCTCCCCGGCATGAATGCCGGAGATTCCTACTGCGCTACGCAAGGGCAAGCCCCTGCGTAGTCGCCTCAGTGGGTTCCTGCTTCATCGGACGGCCTGACTGCGCCGTTCCTCCACAGGCCAACACGGCATGTCCTGCCGCTAAAACATTGATTGCGCCAACCAGGTCAGCGTTTTCCTCGA
>JAGWIG010000252.1 GCA_028873515.1 Pseudomonadota bacterium
GCAAAGCACGCCCGCAGCTCGCCCTCAGCGCGCGCGTTCTCCCGGCCACAGCGCTCCAGCACCTTGCCGGCCTCGGTGTACCAAGCCGGCGCAAGATCGGCTTCGCTCGCGGCGGTTTGCAGCAGCTCGCACGCGCTGTGCGCGGTACCAGCCGGGACCACCGTGCAGCCGGCAAGGATCAAGGCGAGGAATATCAAGAGATGGATTTTCATGATCAGTTGTCCTGCGCGGCGTACCGCAAATTGGCTGCTACGCGGCGCGTCCAGCCCCTGCCAAAGGCGTCGAAGGTCTGCAGCTTGGCGTAGAACTCCAGGCGCTCGGCGTTGAATGCGAGCACCAGGTCTGCGGGCTCAGCGCGCGACACCGCTGCCAGCGTTGCCGGGCCAATCACCCCATCATCAGCCACGCCGGCAGCGCGCTGCATCCAGCGCACAGCGTTGCCTATACCGTGGTTCACCGCAGCGTCCAGCGCCTGGAATGCAAACTGGTGCGGCAGGCTGTCGCCCTGCACGCGCTGCCAGAAGTCGCGCTCATAAATGGCAATGGCGCCATCTCGCGTGAGGTTGAGAATGTCCACCGCCGGGTAACTGCGTTTTGCAATGCCAAACTTGGTCTCGCCCCCTGGGTCGCTCGCCAAATTTACATAGCCGCCCTCGTTCGACAGCACGCGGTCAATAAAGTCTAAAAATTGCGACATAGCTCAGCCCTCTTTAATCCGTGTCCGAACAATCAACACCGCGAACCCCAGCACCACACACATGTCCTGAAAAGTGGGTGCTTGAAGCGGAAAAAACGGCGTGATGAAAGCCCCGGCCCCACCCATGGCCAGCAGCGCCCAGGCAATGGCTTTGAGCCACTCAGTGGCTCGCTCGCGCGGGCGCAGGCCTCGCTGGCAGGGCTGCGTTCGCTCCAGCTTGTTGAGCGCTTCTGCCAGCACCACAACGCCAGCAATCCAGTGGATGAGCGCGATCACGATCCACCCCCTTGCGCGTCAGTCGGCGGGCCTGCGGGTGGAGGCGGCGTGCCAGACAGCCGGCGGATCGAAAACAGCAACACTTGCTGCGCGCCGCCACCCACGGCAAACGCACCGCCCAGAAGCAGCGCCTGCGGCAACTGAGCAACCAACATCGCCAGCGGCGTCAGGTAGCCCGCCGTCAGGCTCGATGCGCAGGCAAACGCCATGCGCCGCAGCGTGGTGCGCAGCAGGTGCTGCCAGGTGTCGCCCGAGCTGGGGACCGTGTTGAGCAGGATGAT
>JAGWIG010000253.1 GCA_028873515.1 Pseudomonadota bacterium
ATTCGGCCCCATGTAAAGAGGCTGGTTGGGTATGGGAATCCCGAAAACCCGCATGGTTCCCTTCATGCTGTAATTGTAGTTATTGGCACGAGGTGAGGAAAACCCCACATTGCCGGTCTGCCCGGTCGGTTTCTTTGGTCCCCATCCGAAAAAATGGGCAACCTTCAGGATGCCGGTGGTAACATCATTGATGGCTTCTTCAAAGCGTTGCAAATCCGACTGGAATTTTTTGGAACCCAGAAATGTGACCACTTTCTTCATTTCGTCCGAAAATTCATGGACATATTTTTTTGCCTTGCCGCTTTCGATGAATTCGCTGATCAATTTGGCCGTGACCTTGGCCATCGCACTGAATTGGGGAGCCAAGGGAGCCAGACCACGGATAAGGGCACTCTCTACCACGAGCTTGGCTTTGGTCAGGGCAATCGACAGTTGTGACCATTCCCGTGCCGTTCTTGCCGAAAATCCCATTGAGGCCGCATTTCGGAAAGCTGACGATTCCGCCGTGGCCAGTCCTCCCGTACTGGAGGCAGCCAGCCTTCGCAGGTCATCCAGTGAAAAGAATTGGGTCAATCCCTTGGCCTGTGCATATTGAAGCGTCTGCGGGCCTTGCATCCAGATAGAACGGGCGCGGTTCATAAGCTGCGTCGATAAGCGTCCGGTTCCTTCGTTGATGGCCTGATTGATGGGAATGCCCATCGAGGAAAAAGCCCACCATTTGGTCTGGTCGGTCTTGGCGTTGGCCACATTCTCCAGCAAGGTGCCGACATCCACATAACGGTTGAGGTTGGCCTTGAATGATTGCACCTGCCCGATGCTCATGCCCAGACCGCGTGCCTGTCGCTGCCGATTGAAGGCGATGGAAGAAAGCTCTCCGATTCCCAATCCGCCAAGAAGGGAGGTCACCCCACCAAATCCGAGCATGAACTTGCCTAATCCGAACAAGGTCTTGCCGACCTTTTCCGTGGTCTTGGCCAATGTATGCATCGCACCCTGTGACTGGCGTGTCGCGGTATGGAACTGCTTTTGGGCATGTGTGGCTTTTTTCAGTTCATCCACGATGAGAGAGGCATTGGCCGCACTCATCGCCATGGATTCCTTGCTTTGCTTGGACAGCTTGTTGAACTTTCCCATGCCGCTGCCCATCGCGTTTCCCAGCTTTTTCCACGATTCAGGCATATCTTCGACCTTTTCCGAATATTCCTTGAACAATTCAAAGAATTTCCTGAAGCTGTCGTCATTGACATC
>JAGWIG010000095.1 GCA_028873515.1 Pseudomonadota bacterium
CAACCGGGATACAAGTTCAGCAAGGTTTTTCCTCAGGAGCGGCTCACCTCCCGTAATCCGGAGCCTTTTTAACCCCATTCCGGCAAACACCCCAAGCAGCTTTTCAATTTCGTCAAACTCAAGCCAATGATCAGGTACCTCATACCCCCTGAACCCCTCCGGCATGCAGTAGGTACAGCGCAAATCACACCGATCGGTAACCGATAGCCGTAAATAATCGATGATCCTGCCAAACCGATCAACCAGTCCTGCGGCCATCAGATTTGCCTGCCTTCCCCTGATTCATAAAAATATCCGGATAAAAGCCTGGACAGGAAAACACCAGGAAGGTCCTTTTCCCATCCAGGAATGGCACAGGCGGCTCCTTGCAGAGCCTGCCTGCGTACTGCTACAATACCCAAGAAGATGTACCTATAATACATCTTAATTGCTGAATATCCTAGCCCCGTCTTGAAAGGGTCATACCTACAGGATCCGGAATGCCGAAGCTGAAAACCTATAACTCTGGAACCGGTTTTTACAGGGGCCTGTTTGAGCGTCTCCCCCAGGCAGTTTATTTATTCCGTGATCAGGAAATGGTGTATGTGAACGACGTTGGTATCCGCCTGCTATCAGCCAGAAATGAACAGGCCATCCTTTCCCTGTCCCTGCCCCAACTCTTCCATCCCGACTCGACCGAGATTCTTGATCTGTTTGAGGCTAACCGCTATCCAGATCCAAAGTCGCTGAATCTTGTACCTGCACAGGATGTATACAGGATTTACGCCTGAAAGGGACTAAATGGACACGCTCAGGATGTCAAAGTTATTTAACCCTATCTGAAATAACGAGCAGATGGGGGCATATAATTCTTCAGGTAAAGGGGAATGAACCACAAAAAGTATTTTTTGCATGCCAAAATGAAATCAATTAAGATATATCAAATATATATCTTATTAGATATCTTATTCTGGCAAGGCATTAACCTGCACATTTCAGAACAATCCACGCATATTTAGCAAACCAGGATTCTGCCACGCGGAACATATCATACAGATTGAGACAAAGGGTAAACCTATGGATCCCATTGACAGCTTTATGCATGAAGACCAGCGTTTCATTAACGAACTATGGAAAAATACACAGGGTGCTGCAAGCTACCAAACCTGGGAGTTGGCACAACATTTCCTGGATACCTTCATTCAAGGACTTTTGTTACATATCGATATTGAAGAAAAAATCCTGTTTCCTGCCCTTGAGGAAAGGCAGGGGTGGAGTGATGGGCCCACTTCGCTTATGCGTCGTGAACATGATGAAATTAAGTATCAACTTCATCAACTAAAGACAATGGCTGAAGAATGGAGTGTAGATGAATTCAGGGAAACCGGCGATCTCCTGACTTCTTTAATGGAACTGCATAATTCAAGGGAAAAAATCGTGTTTTATCCATTATGCACGCAGGCAATGGGTATCGATACGGAAGAAATGCTTTCCCTGGCCCAAGCCCAGCTCTGGTCAAGATCACGTAACCCATGGAAAGCGGAATAAAATGGCCTGCTTAAAATTTTATGCCTCCAGAATCGCGAAGAGGATTACCATTCCGGTCTATTTTTATTGATTTACTGTTTTTTCCTATCGATCCAGCCAGGCTGGATTCTGGGCCTGGGTGGCAGTCGCCAGAACAGAAACTGGTGGCGCTGTCCTGTCGCAGCCAGCGGTAATATTCTTGTCTCCACTTATCGAGGCTTCTTTTTTAGGTGGGCAGGTGGTGTCAAAAATCGGCACAACAGCCTATGGGTTTCACCTCCACCATTCGGCAGTCGACCCAGAGCCTGTAATTGAAGAACTGGCAGAGCTGCAATATCACCAAAACCCAGACTGTGAATTTTCTTCAGCCTCAGCCAGCGCGATTGCTGCCAACCGGGCCTTCGACCATACGAGTAGCACGATACTGGTGCGCCTGAACGCCAACGAACAGGTGTGGCTGATCAACCGCAACTGGATAATGTTCAGTGCAGGTTCGCAGATGAACACCGGCGAAATGATGGCCTCCACTCTCGGCTGAAAAGCTTGTTCAGCTCCTGATGGGAAACCTGGATTCATTCAGTTAATGGATATACTGAGATTATTCATACGTCATATGAAGCTGAAAAAAAATGGGGTTTTTCTAAGAGCCATGAAGTGATAAAACGAAAGTTTTCGAACTGGAAAACAACTGGATTATGTCAACCCTTTTGCGTGCAGTCTATCAAGCAGCAGGTGAAAATAGATAAAACCAGCATAGGGATGCCAGGCAGAAGTCAGTATTTTAAGCTGGCCATAGTCGGGTCTGTCATCAAGCCGAAGCAGTTTTTGAATATTGTTCTGCCCACCTATATCATCGCCGGGGAAAACGTCCAGCCGTCCAAGACCGCGAAGCAGTGTATATTCTGCTGACCAGCGCCCGATACCATGAATTGCCCGCAGGTTTAGAGCAGCTTTTTCATTGTTGGCAGACTCAAGCTGGGCAAGATCTATGTCTCCATTCATTATACCCAGGGCAAGCCCCTTGATTGCCCGCGTTTTCTGGTAGCTAAGACCAAGTTCCTTGAAGGCCGCTTCCGGGACATCTACCAGATCATCCGGACGGGGAAAAGCATGGGGTTCAGATCGACTATCCATAAATGTCATCCCGAAACTTGTAGCAAGTCGGCCTAATATCAAAATGCCAACGTCAAGCGAAACCTGCTGGCAAGCTATGGCATTGACCAGCGTTTCAAAGACTGTAGGAAACCGGGGCGGCCGCACCCCGTAAAATTGCGCCACCAATGCACTTATTGAAGGTGTAGCCGTTGCCAGTACATAAAATGGGGCCAGATCAATACTTAACCCAAGCATCTTTGAAATCAGGCCTCGTGCTTCAGCCTGCTGCTCAGCAGACAGATTTATTTCGCTATAAAGGTTAACCAGAAGACCGGAATCGCCGTCAGCATTCTGGCTTACTGCAAGTTTCACAGGAATATCACCTAGTGTAAGCATTCGGTAATATGAATGCCCATCCCACAGGTCAACAGTATTTTTCGCACGCCTGCGTATGACCCAAACCGTCAGATCCAGCCGAAAAGCAGGAGATGTCTTCAAGAAAAACGAGATTTGACTCACAAAAAATTATTTCTCTAAATAGGCTTTTAATACAACAGCATCGTTATGCTTTTCGTCCTTGGCACCATAGACGAGCGTTATGTGGCCATGCTCCAATTCCCTGCGCAAGTTCGCAACGACTGCCTTGTTGGCTTCCAGTTCCTTCTGGTAACGTTCCTGGAATTCTGGCCATTTTCCAGGATCATGGCCAAACCATTGACGCAATCCGGTGCTTGGTGCGATTTCCTTTAGCCACAGGTCTATCCTGGCTTTTTCCTTAGTAAGACCACGTGGCCACAACCGATCAATCAGGATACGCTTGCCATCTGTTTCATCAGGCATCTCATAAACTCGCTTGATCAGCACATTCATTAGTTTACGCGTGAAACCCCGGCATTCATGCCGGGGAGGTAGAGCGTGGAACGCGAAGCGTTCCCTGCCTTGTGGCAACCTGAATCACACATTTCCTTTCTCGTTACCACGGTTGAAAATCCGTACCCATCTGCACGCTGAATTACCTTGCAGTGCTTGTGAGATATGCCTTGTACTACACCCTTGCCGGCCTGGATATTGAAACTGCCTGTTGCACGCACCGCTACACGCCCAATATAAACCCCGATCCTTTTTCCCGAGGGCACATCGGCCTTGACCATATCGCCAGTCTGAAATCCTTTAATGCGCTTTTCCCGTGTCATGTAGCCACGAGGAAACCCAAACGCACCCAATCGTGTGTGCTGGTAGCTTCCGCGCTCCGTCGCCTTGATGGCCAGTGTCGGTTTTTGCCAGCCAGTTATCGCACTCACCGCACCAACACATACCGCGTCTAGCGCATGTGTTTTGGGTATCTCAAATTGCGTGCGATTGAACTTTGTTAATCCGCCAGAACCAGTTGTTACAGAAACGCCGGACGCTTTTAGCGCATTAAACAACGCCCATCGTGTTGTATTCACCGCAGCCGCATCCTTGAGTGGACGTTTTGTCTGAGCCAATATCCGATCTAGCCGTTTGGCATCTTTCGCCAGGAACACGCGAATATCCTGTGCGCCTTTTTTCTGGTTACATGGCTGGCAAGCCAACGCCAAATTAGATATACGATTGCTACCACCCCAAGCTTTTGAATGAATATGTTCAATCTGCAACGGAACGTCTTTTGCGCCACAATAAGCACAAGTCCTATCCCACTTGTTCAGCAGATACTCACGCACCTCATAACCGGCCAGCGTGCCCTGCTGATACGCCACACCGGAAATTTCGACGTTCTGCATAAGCTGCATATCAAAGCGCACCAACTCCTGAGCAATACTTGTAACCGGCACCGCACGCTGAAAACGGCTTACCCAAGCAACCGTTGTATCTACGCGATGTTGCGGACTGGGTGCCAACCAGCCTCTGGCCTTGTTTCCACGATTCAGGAACCGTGGCGCACGATAGCGCAAACAACTCCGCCTGCGGCGGCGCATTGAGCGGCGAGCCGTCAAGGCTTCGCTGATACGGCGTCCATGATGTTGCAAATCGAAAAGGCTAAGTACATGCACCGTGATGCCGATCTCACCTGTTGCAACGTCAATATTTTTTAATTCTCGCACCACTGCGATGCCGGTAAACCTGCTGCCTGGATCAATCTTGATTTTGACCGGCTGCAATGCGCAATCCGCCACATCAACATCAACAAGCCTAATCGCAAACGGAATGAGCTGGTGAACGCGAGCACGGCCAGAGCCGAGCAATTTTCTTGCCCGTTTCTCACTGCACGGCATCAGCGGTTTCTTTCGTTTGTCAATTACAAAAACAACCACGTTGCTACCTTTTAAATAATGCCCTTACGGGCCTTGTGACGGAACCTTGCGGCTCGCTCCCCTCGCCCATGTTGTAACGCAGCTTCGGTTCGATTCCCTGAACCTTGCGACAAGCCGTTTCGTGCTTACCCTACGCTTGTCTACTCCTGCCGCTTGCAGAGCAGCGAACTGAGGAAGCATTCGCTGGTGCGTCTTGTACTTCGTTACAACGTAGTTACGGTATTTTGTAACTTAGGCTGGTCAACCGAGTTTCTTACTACTCTTCCAAGCTCCGGCCTTTAGGCCGGGGTGGTTGACCTTAATATCCTGTAAATTCTTCGGTACGAATTTTATCTTCGTTGATGCCCATGTTGACCAATAGCTGGCGCATGGCCGTAACCATGCTTCCTGGTCCCGATAAATAATAAATGGGAAGATTCAGATCAGGCACATACTTTTTGACCATCACTTCATTGATTCGACCCTGCTCGCCATACCAATCATCAGGAGCGCCCTCTGTAGCAACCGGGACGAAAGTAAAATGCTGATTATTCTTTGCAAGCTGTTCGAAATCTACCATAAATGGCGCATAAGACGGGGAAGGATTAGCGTGGAGCAAGATAATCCTGTGCCTGGTCTTGTCATGCATCGCTTGCACAATCATGCTACGTACCGGAGTCACTCCAATACCACCGATTAAAAATACCGCAGGAACTGTTTCTGCTTTATGCAATGTAAAATTTCCGTACGGGCCCTCAAATCTCACTTCTGTACCAATTTCCAGCTGCTTGATTACACGCTTGAAAGCCGTATCACGCAGACGGGTAGCAACCGCCATATCCTCTTCACATGGGGCCGTTATCAAAGAAAACCCCCGGGTATTACCCTCTTCATCAGTTTCTGGGGGGTTGATTAATGTAATATTGCAAAACTGTCCGGCACGAAATTCAAGTTCGGCTGGTTTTTCAAAATAAAATGCCATAGTGCCATTCGCAACCTGTCTTTTTTGGATTAGCCTTATGTTTTGTCTCATACATAACTCCTGTCGCATTCAAGTCCCGCATTCCAGGGAAGTACTAAACTTACCACCAGTTTTGCTTAAGTGACAACAAAAATGCATCTTCTGATTAAGTATATGCCTATTTCTACCCGGGAAAAACCTGAACACCTGTCCGCGCATTCCCCCTCTTAGGCGAGTTCCACGCCAGCCTTGCGCCAAGAGGGGGTCAGGCGGACGGTTTGGTTTTTGACTTGGCTTTGGCCTTGCGTGCATGCTCTTCTGTTCCCTGGGCGTCCACATAAGCCCGCACCGTCTCAAGCGCAGCCCCGCCAACGCTGCCGACAAAGTATGCCCGGTGCCAGAACAGGGGCTTGCGGTAGAAGGCGGCAAGATGCTCCGCAAACCGGTTCCGGGTGCGCCGTGCGCTGGCGGTTTTGAGATTGTTAATCAGCACCGAAATGTCCAGTGCGGGGTGGATGTCAACAGGCAGGTGAACGTGATCGGGTTTCCCGCCGGATTCAATCAGCCTGCAGCGCCATCCTTC
>JAGWIG010000096.1 GCA_028873515.1 Pseudomonadota bacterium
GAAGCTTCTAGATTATGCCCGACACCCGTCGTCAAAATTCCCTTGGTATCTCGATAGGGCTCATATCTCACGCCTTCATCACGGCGTAATTCGCTATCCAGAATTGCCAGATTGTCAGGATTCATTGTTTCCCTCTTTTTCCTTTAACAACAAAGCCAAGATGCGCTCATCTCGAGCTAAACCATCTGCTAACATGTCTCTCTGAGCTTTCGCCATATCCAATAGCGCTGTCAGCATTTTGGCCTGAATCGCCGCCGATTCTTCTTGAACCATCAGCATGATGGTACTGGCAATCGTCGCATCAATGGATAGTGTTAAGTTCGTCCCACCCCAATCAGCGTCATATCCCCTTAGATAATGCAAAGCCAGCGAAGAACCAATAAAAACAAACACGATTTTCAGGAAGTTTCTAGGCTTCCTGACCATCAAATAAAAGCGAAGAATCGCCTTACGCATGGCTGCGCATCCATTGATATTGCGCGATGGCTACGCCGACCTCCAGCACGAAAAAGGAAATCATCAGCCAGTTTTGCATCGAAAATTTCCAGTTGCTTCTGGAAGATTTCCGACCCTCTTGTTCATCCTCAATCGAATCCATGCGTTCGCGGTAATGGTCGAACCGATCCCGAAGGTCTGCCCGAAGGTCGCGGATGTCCTCGCGCGTCGCCAGCGTCGTGCGCATTTCCTCCATGCACGAGTCCAGCCGCTCCAAGTGCTGCTCATGCCTCTCGATAGAGGCCTGAATTGAGGCAATAGCTGCTTCCAATTGTCGATCGGCTGCGTGCAATTTTTCGATTTCGTCCATAAAATCCCCGGTTATTGCACTTCAATGGTGCCAGAAATATATATGTTATATCCATTGCCGATTGGCGAATTACCGATAGCGGTCGTAATCGACGTTGTCCCGCCTCCAGCCGGAATACTGACGGCCAAAGCGTCAGCGGTCATTGCAACTTCGCGGCCTGCCATTGATTGAGCCCCAGCCGAAACCAAAGACGCCGGCAAAGAAAAGTGCAGATCTCCGGCGGCCGTTCCTGCGGTTGTGATGATAATATTCACTCTTAATGCGAGTGTATAAGTATCGATCAGTTGATATGCACCCGTAGCCGAGACAGTCGTAAATGCTCCACTATCCGATGAAACCGTGGGCGTGTACGCAGTCCATGATTGCGAACGAAGGCTGCTGCGGGTTCCGCTATCCGTTGCCGTCACGCCGCGTTGCACAACACCATTAACCCAGTGCTGGTTGTCGTCCGACACGACAGTGTAAGAACTGTTGCTGTCGATGACGATTGGGTTATACGCGCTCGGCGTCGCCAGTCGATTGCCGCCCACTCGCGCGCCATTGGCATTTGTGATCTGGATCGGCGTATATGTACCGACAACGGAGTTCTGAGACACCGAGTTGTTCGTGACTGTTGGCGTATCGACAATGCCGTTCAGGCCTCGGATATGCACCATCACGCCGAGACCATTGGTGCTGCCCGCGGGCTGCTCCATTTCATTTCCGTCGATGATCGGCTTGATGCCGCCGTCACAAACGATCATGCCGGAGAAGCTCACGAGGTTGTTGTTCAACACCCTTGTGTTTGTCGCACCAGAGACGTTGTGCCAGCGGATGCCGAGGTTGCGCGCATCGGCAGTTGCGTTGGCGCCCACAGTGTTCAACTTGATGGTATTGCTGTCGCCAAAGTTCGGCGCATAGAAACTCATGAACTTGCTGCGTTGGAAAACCGCGCCAGCCATCACCCCCGGATTGTTCCCGACGCCGTTGACGAAAATCGAATAGCCGGCGGCAAAGTTGTCGATAAACACGTTATCGACGTGTACGTTCTCCATGTACCCATTGGCATTGGCCGTGCCGTCAAAGTGCAATCCGTGATTGCCGACCGGGGTGCCGTAAGCACCGCTTGTGCCGACAATGGCGAAATCCTTGAATCCCACGCCCCCAACAACCAGGTCGGTCGGTGCCTGATGGTAGAAGTCGACCCCCGAGGTGATCGCCGAGCCCATCTTGATGATGGAGCCCTGCGGCCCAGTCCCGGCACCGAACGAGAAAGAGCCACCGGTTTTGAGTGTCCACCCGACGCCCTGAAAAGTGACGCCCTTGTTCGGGAAATTGGTGAAGTCGAGCACGGCATTATTCACCGCCGAATTCATCAAATAAATGCCCTCGGGAATAAACACTGTCCCGCCGTACGGAGCCGCAGCAATCGCCGCGCGAAATGCTGGCGCACTATCGGTGGCTCCCGTCGAATCTGCCCCGAATTGCGTTACCGAAAGAATGCTGTTGTAGATCAGCTTCCATCGAGCGCCATCGGTTGCGACAATGATCGACCCTCCATTGTCTGCACTCGTTGTATCGGTAGGGTCATACCAATAAGGACCGCCGCCGCCATCGCCGGGAGAGTTATAGCCCGTGACAAAAACTCGGGTATATGAACTGCTTTTTATCGCCCGGAGATCGGAAATCGAATTAACCAATCTTCCCAAATATCCATTTGCATAATCGGATGCAGGAACGAAATTGGCTACCACCCAGGTGGCTTGGTTAATTTGATTGTGCGACGCGTCATAAAGCGTGAAGGTATAAACAACCCCTTCTTCCAAAAACAATTGTGTTGAAATACCCGAAGAGTTTGAAACTTCCCCTCGAGAATTTAGGGGGATCGGATTAGGCAAACGCGTACTTCCTGCCGAATCTTCATAGGTCGGATAATTGACGCCGCCTACTTGCGTCAATACGCTGCCACCAGCATTCGGCTGCCCGAGATTATTGAAGAATTGTAGAATCGGGGTAGGAGCTAGAAAAACACTGGTAGTCATTTTTTGGATCCTTTTTCAACTCTGGTTAATGAATTAAGGGGAATGCCGGAAGATTTTCCTAGCTCTGAATTTCTCTTCATTTCGTCTGTAATCGTCTTATATTGCTCAAGCAATCGTTTATTGCCCATTACATCAGATAGCTTGCTTCCAACCTTTTCGCCAACCGCAGCGCCAGCCCATCCCGCGCCAGGAATTGGTATATGAGATCCAACAGCAGCACCCATGGATGCGCCGGTAGGAGGCGCATATTTTTCGACAAACCCAGGTTTTGACAATCGCGACGTTTGAAGTCCAGCGCCTTCATATGAATGGACGCCTGGCATAATCTGCCCACCATAATTTAAGGTGTGATATGCCTGTATTTCATCGGGAGGGAAATTCTTCATTATTTTTTGCCCAACCGATGAATTCAAAACTTTGTTGACAGAATTTTGGTTCCATACTCCGGTCTTATTTGACCCGGCTTCATAAACAGATCGAGCAAGAGATCCATCCATTTCCGCCTTTGCTTGGGCGGCAGCCTGCATAACTTCTGTCGGAACTTTGGGCATTCCCTCTGGAGCGCCACGAATTTGACCGCGCGAAAGATCATCCAATGTGTCATGGATGTGTTGCCATTGATCTAATGGCATCGAATTAAGTTTTTTGGGAATACTTTCCAATGATGGCCCTGTTTTTACTCCATTAGCATCATAGTCACCCAAAATAGAACCTATGCCTCGAGAATCCAAAAGAGTTTTTTCGGTCTGATGAATTCTGTCTCCAAGTTTGTATAATTCTTGTCCGCCCGTAGCAGCAATGTCCTTATCAATTGCCCCGTTTATTTGTCGAATTACATAGCTGTTAGATGGGCTCCATTGACTATTAAGAGATTTCCTAACGGCATCCCATGCCGCTACGCTATTAGGCGCATATGTTTCTCCGCTAACAGGATCTCGAAATCCCGTATTTCTCGCCAAATTTATTAAATCTTGCGCGCCAGAAAAAACACCTTCATTGTTAGCCAGCTTTACGCCTGCCTGAAATTGTGGGTCGTTAAACAATGAATCGACATGCTGCGTTTGAATTGGCTTATCACCAGCGATTATTTTCGCTTGATCGTATATCGCATTTTTCGCATTTTTCAGATATGAGCTTAAGCTATCCTCTGGCCCATAAAGCGCATCATTGATTATGCGCCCACGTTCTTCGTCATTTGCAATGACAGGACTAGCGCCAGTCGCTTCAATTCTTTTTTCTGCAAAATTGGTTAATGCTTGTTGCTCATTAGCGATTTGAGCTTTAAGCGCCTGTGTTGATGGCGTTTGATTTGGAGACTTCGCGGCAGTATATTCATCGCGAAGTGTATTCTCGTTCCCGGTAATAACACCACTTCTGACCGAGCCAGCATTGTCCCCCATTATCTGATTGACAATGTTTGCGCGAACAGCTTGTTCTTTGGCCGGGACGTCTTGGGTAATTTTCGACAGTTTTACCTGCGGAAATGCGCCTCGAGAAGTATCTTCGCCAGTTAAAACAGGGTAGGGATTCAGATTTGTCGAAGCCGCGCCACCACCGACAACGGGCCTTTCTTCCATCCCCGGTGTTTGATACGATGCTCTTGCTTTTTCTGTCGCAGATAAAGCAGCCGCAGGCCGTTCTACATCGCTTAATGCAGTTTCCGTTACGGCATCTCCAACAAGCGGAGATATGCGTTTAATCATTAATGGAGCCGCCATAGCAAGCGAGCCTGCCATATTCGCTGCGTCTTGCTCCGGCAATCCGGTTTTTTGGGCTATTGTGGAGATTATTGGAGTTGCTATTTTCCCTGCTTCTCCTTGAAGCCGCTGAGTAATTTCTCCTTGATACCCCGGCGTATTGGTCACGCCAAAAAAAGCCCCCAAGGGATGAGTTGATGTTGTATTGAAATCACTTTGTGATGCTTGTTGGGCCTGCTGAGGCGTTTGTTGCGCAGCTCGTCTCAATGCATAATCCGCCTGTTGAGCCAATGCCCCAGGTGCGCCAAGTACTGTATCTGCTAGCCCAGCCGCAGCATGTCCGAATTGTTGTAATGGCGTTTCTGTGGGAATTTGTGTTGCCGGTTGTGCCGGTTGAACTGGTTTTGTCGGCGCAGCTTGCGGAGCCGTCGCGTATGATTGCAGCGTGCTATAAAAATCCGGCGCAGTTGATGCGGCCGTTGACGGACTTTGGCCTACGCTTGATTGTCCAGGCACAGTGCCACCACCGAAGCCAGGAACGCCGTTCATGACATGGTTAATGTACTGAGTAGGGTCGGTCTTGTCAAAGCCTCCATAAGCCTTTAATGCGCCCTGATAAGTACCGCCATTCTCGGTTTTGAGTTTTTGCAAATACCAGTCGGCTGCCGCTCGGGATTCTTTTGGATCGAACGGGTCAAATTTCACGCCCTGATCTCGCAGCATAGCGATAGTCGAAGGCGTGAATTGATAAGGCCCCATTGCTCCGGTTGTCGGATTTACGAGATGTTTCCCTCCGCTGCTTTCCTGATTTTCCAAATTGTCCAGCATTTGCGGCGGAGTACCATAATCCTTCGTCGGATCAAATGGCGTCTGATCCGATGGCTGATTCCCGTTGCCGTCATACAAACCGGCTTGCTGCAACGTGGATAGGAAATCACTCATTTTTGCAGAGTTCCGTTAGTGCTCAGTTCGTGCAATGCTTCGGCTTTTTGCATCAACGCCTTGAATTGCGGAGAGCCTTTCCCGCCCAAGCTGGAAATCACCGAATCTGCCGAGGCTTTGTCGCCTGCTTTCAATGCGTTATAGATTTCAAAAATACGCGGATCGAAGTTCGCGCCCCATTCCTGGTCGAACTTGCGCTTTACAAAGACGCCAGCCGAAGGGTTTGAATCCATCGCTTTTTGAAGGCCCGGATAATAGGCTTGAGCGCCTGACACGATCGCATCATTCAAATGCGTAATTTGTTTAATAGCATCAGGTGTATAAGCCAGTGATCCATTGGCCTTGATTTGCGCGTCAAGCCCTGCGTTGGTTTGCGGCCCCATTGACTGAGCCGCTTGCAAAGCCGATCGCTCGAGACCCTTCCCAACCAGATCATAGGCCGTAGCCGCAGAAACTCCCGGCCCGATATTCAGCCCCAACGCCGAGGCAATGTTGCGCATCGCGTTACCGCTCGGGCCAGTAGCCTGAACATTGTCGATGTTGTCCAGAACGATTCGATTGTTTTCATGCTGGAGACCGGCATTTGAAAACTGAAGCCGCGCGGAGTTATATTCTCCCGTCAATTCAGGAAGCGCCTGCATATCGCCAGGTTGAGGCGTATAAACACCTTGAGTCGGCGCGTTTGTGACGCCGGTAATTTGCCCTTGTCCCGTTTTGTTGACAACAGCCATGCCTCCCGTAAGCGGGTTTGCCGTCAATGTCTGACGCTGGGACAATGGCAATCCTTGCGCTGTTTCCGGGCCGACAGGGCCGACTGGAATAGCAGACAAAGGATTGGTTTGCGTCGGTTGATATCCTCCTCCAGGGCCGGTTACGCCAGTCATGGCAGGAGCTTGCTCTTGCGCCGTAGTAGAAGCCGGCTGAAATTCCATTGCCAAATGCTGCAATGC
>JAGWIG010000031.1 GCA_028873515.1 Pseudomonadota bacterium
TCAAGTCATGGGAATAGCTTCTGATGACAAAAAAAGCTGGCTCCAATCCCAACCCTTACAGTCTCGATCCTGAAGACTGGCAGAATTTTCGCCAGAATGCACACCTGATGCTCGATGATATGCTCGAATATCTCGAAACCTTGCGCCTACGCCCAGTATGGCAACCTATTCCTGAATCGGAACGATCCCTTTTCCGCAATCCACTCCCCTGGTTACCGGAAGACATCATGTCCGTACACAAAACATTCATGAATCACATCCTTCCGTTTGGAGTTGGAAATTCCCACCCAAGATTCATGGGCTGGATACACGGTGGAGGGACTCCTGCGGGAATGCTTGCCGAAATGCTATCGGCAGGACTCAATGCCAATCTTGGAGGGCGCAATCAAATTCCGGTAGCAGTCGAACAGGAAGTCATCCACTGGATGCTCGAACTGTTTGGATTCCCGGATAACGCCAGTGGGATTTTTGTTACAGGTACGTCAATCGCAAACCTGATTGGTCTGCTGGTTGCCCGTACGGCAGCTGTAGGCGATAAGATTCATGAAAAAGGGGTCGAAGGGGAAAACCTGGTTGCCTATGCTTCAGCTTCAGCCCATACCAGCATTCTTCAGGCTTTTGATCTGGCAGGACTGGGGACCTTGTCCCTGCGGTCCATCCCGGTCAATAAAATACATCAAATCGATATTGTTGCACTTGAAAATGCCATAAATGATGATAAGAGAAAAAATCTCAGGCCCTTTTTTATTGCCGCTACAGCCGGAACCGTTGATGTAGGTGCCATAGATGATCTTTCAGGTCTCTCCGATATCGCACGCCGGGAAAAGATATGGCTTCACGTTGATGGTGCCCTGGGTGCCCTAGCCATCCTTGCCCCGGATCTTGCTCCCAGACTTAAAGGCATTGAATTCGCCGATTCACTCGCATTCGACTTCCACAAACTGGGGCAGGTTCCCTATGACGCAGGGGTCATTCTTGTTCGTGATGCAGTCTTGCACCATCAAACCTTTGTCTCAAAAGCGGCATACTTGCATCGGGAAACACAGGGGGTTGCTGGAGGATCTCCCTGGCCATGTGATTTCGGACCTGACCTGTCGCGTGGATTTCGTGCTTTCAAGGCGTGGTTTACCTTCAAGGTATACGGTGCAAAAAAGATTGGAGAAATGATTTCCAATACCTGCGCACTAGCCCGGTATATGCAGTCACGCATTCTTTCCACGCCTGATTTAGAGCTTCTTGCCCCTGTTTCACTCAATATCGTCTGTTTTCGTTATCTGTGCTCAAATCCGGATGAAGTGAATGCAAAAATAGCCATCAAGATCCAGGAATCAGGAATAGCCGTTCCTTCAACAACAAGAATCGACGGCAAGCTCGCCATCCGGGCTGCCATAACCAATCATCGGACATCCTCGGAGGATATCGATGCCCTGTTAGCTGCAGCAAGATCTTTCGGAATTTCAATTTCAGATCCAGACAGTCAAAGGCCCTTACGCCCATGATACACACAAACCCAATATCCAATGAACCCCTATCCAGCAAACCCTTCATGGGGCTAGCCCATCTCATGCGCATGGCCATTTCAGGCAGGGATCTTGGTCCCCAGGCACAGGAACTGATTTCTCGGGCCAAAAATGATCCCGATGATGCCAATGCATTGCTAGATCTATCCATACTCTTGCAGTTGACTGAAAATCGTGAGATTGCAATGAACATCCAGGCCGAAGCCCTTGCATTAAGACAGCTCTTTCACCTGCCGGCAGAAAAAGGGCCTTCAACCCGGCTGCTGGCATTTTGCGCACCGGGGGATCTCATGTCCAATACCCCCCTTGAATGTCTCATCGAGCATGGCGATATTTCACTTGATCTGCTGTATGTCTCTCCTCACCTGCCTTTTCCAGCCCAGGTACCGGATCATGATGTTGCAATCATCGCCATAGCTGAATCCGATCCGAATCGGCCCATACTCAACCAGATTCAGCCTATACTTGAAAACTGGCCACGCCCCGTCATCAATTCCCCCCTCAAGATCCTGAATCTTGCAAGGGAAACCGCCTATACCCTGTTAAACGATGAAAGCCGTATCGCATATCCGGGAACAGTCCGATCCCGACGTGCTGATCTCGAAAGGATAGGATTAAATCAAGGATCCCCTCACGATCTTATGGACACCCTGGAATTTCCCATCATTATCCGCCCAATCGATTCACACGCTGGAAAAGGACTCAGCAAAATCGCGGACTGCCTGGAACTTGACGAATATCTTAAACGTATGCCCCAGACAGAATTTTATGTATCCAGATTCATCGACTACAGCTCGGCAGACGGGTTGTTCCGGAAATTCAGGATCGTCCTCATTGAAGGCAAGCCCTACATCTGCCATATGGCTATTTCAGAACACTGGATGGTTCATTATCTTAATGCTGGAATGAGTGAGCACCCTGAAAGGCGGCTTGAAGAAGCCAAAAACATGGAAAACTTTGATGAAGGATTTGCACAAAGACATAAAGAGGTGTTTTTAAGGCTGAACGAACGCATAAATCTTGATTACTTCGGAATTGACTGTGCAGAGACAGCAGATGGAAAACTGCTGATTTTTGAAATCGCCAGTGCAATGGTCGTTCATTCCATGGATCCGGAAGAACAGTTCGGCTATAAACTGCCCCAGATGCACAAGGTTTACTCAGCGTTCCGTGATCTGCTCATCCATACAAAATCCCTCAGGCCTTCTGGCCTCTTCTCCAGCTGAATCCATGAAGACGAAACTACAGATTTCTACCGGCAGGAAAAACATTTCCAAACACCGGGAATCTCTTCCTGCACTCCCTGATCTGCTGGTTTCAGGAGGAGACAAACGGATAGCCATCAACCCTGAAACAGGATACAACCACTACTACTGCCAGCCTGCTCCAGATCTCCTCCTTAGAACATATGGTTCCACTACCGCATCAAGCATCTCCTTCAGAAGCTACCAGAAGCTTGAACAGATGCACGATCGTCTGCTTCATCGAAACAACCATACCCCGCTCCACCAGATCTATGCGGAAGAAATGGATCGCATCAGAAGAGCATTGCTTGATTTATGTGGCTTTAAGGAAAAGAGTGACGTGGAACTCATTTTTGCTGCTTCAGGCACCGATCTCCACTACATTGCCGCATTGCTGGACAGGCAAATGGGGAAATACCCTCCTCTAGTCATTATGGTATCTCCTACCGAATCAGGGACAGGCATTCCTGATGCGCTTTCAGGTAAATCGCTGTCGTTCGGGAAAAACACGGATTCCTTCTCTTCTTCGGGAACCTCATCCAGCCAGAATCTCAAACCAGACGTTCTTTTTGTTCAACTGCGCCGCGAGGATGGAAGCCTTCGCCCTTCGCTGGAAATAGACAGTGAATTTGAACTTCTGGCAAAAAAAGGGGCCTTGCATAATCGACGGGTACTGATTGTAATGACTGATATTTCCAAATCCGGATGTCTGTCACCGACTCCGGCCTGCGCTTTGGCCCTGCTTGAAAAATTTCCAGAAAAGGTAACGATCCTGGTGGATGCGTGCCAGTTCAGAATTGCTCCAGAAACCCTGAAGGCCTACCTTGGGGCTGGCTGCATGGTCGCCTTGACCGGTTCAAAATTTCTTACCGGTCCGGCATTCAGCGGAGTTCTGTTTCTCCCCCCCCAGCTTAGTTTTCGCTACCGGAGTTTTCCACTGCCGCAGGAACTTAAATCCATTTCTGCCATAAGCTATTGGCCAGTCGATTGGCCGGGCGTCTCACTGTTACCCCCTATTCCTAATTTTGGACTTTTGTTTCGGTGGGAAGCAGCCTTGGAAGAACTAAGGGCTTTTCGTACCCTTCACGGCCCCTCAGTCATGAATTTCATGCAGAAATTCAGAAATGCCATCCTTGAACGACTGGAGGGTGATCCAGCCTTCAGTCCATTACCGGTAACTGGAATGGACCGCAGCCCCTTGTCCAGGAGCACGGACTGGGACAGCATCCAGACCATTTTTCCATTCCAGCTTTTCCATGCCCGTACAGACCACAAACCCTTGAGCATGGCTCAAACCGTGCAGATTTACCAGCAACTGCAGTATCTTCCCTTTCAGTCTGGCAGGGCTCTTGCAGTCAATGAGCAAAAGGGTGCTGCCAAAACAAGACTCCAGTTCGGACAACCTGTCTCATGGGGCTCAAACCATACCGATCCTCCGGGTGCCTTACGCCTCTCATTGAGCTCCAGACTGATCGTTGAATCCTTGCAGGATGAGTCCAGCGAAGCCGGAAAAGTCATTGAACGTACCCTTGAAGCACTTGACAATGTCTCAGCATACGTCCATGACTTCAAATAAGCACTCTCTCCGGCAAGTTTAACCGGGCTAACCCTGGAGATTACAATCAAAACATAACGATCCTGTGCGATAATACAAGGGCGTTTCCGTCTTTCGGGGTTAACAGTGCAACTTTATGCCGAAATGCAAAAAGGTGGCCTGCGCTACCTGCGAACACTCAGCTGGTGGGATTTGCTGGCCATCCTCCTGATTCTGGCCATTGTCATTGTTTTCGGTTCAACCGCCCACCAGATGACCGCACCGTTTGCCATATCAGAGCAACCCCGTATTTCCCTGTCCCCATGGGCATTGCCTGCCTATACGCTACGAACCACAATCAGGATGCTTATTGGCCTTGCCGCTTCATTACTGTTCACCTTGATCTATGCGACCCTTGCAGCCAAAAACAGGCGTGCTGAATTGCTGCTTTTACCCATTCTTGATGTCCTTCAATCCGTTCCTGTACTCGGCTACCTTTCGTTTACAACCATTTTATTCATATCACTTTTTCCCTATACATGGCTTGGTCCCGAACTTGCAGCAATTTTCGCCATCTTTACAGCCCAGGCATGGAACATGACATTCAGTTTTTACCAGGCCCTGAAAACCATTCCAGATGATCTGGATGAAGCCAGCCGTTGCTTCAGGCTGACTGCCTGGCAACGATTCTGGCGACTTGAGGTCCCTTTTGCGCTTCCAGGACTGGTCTGGAACATGATGATGTCAATGGCTGGAGGCTGGTTCTTTGTCGTCGCAGCAGAGGCAATAACAGTCGGTCGATTACGCATCATTCTTCCTGGAGTCGGTTCCTATCTTGCGCAGGCTATCGCAACCCGTGATATTCCTGCGGTAGGATGGTCCATTCTGGCCATGGCAATGGCCATCATCCTGTGTGACCAGTTGCTCTTCAGACCCCTTGTGGCCTGGGCAGACAATTTCCGTTTTGAACAGGCACCTGTCGGGGCCACACCGAAAAGCTGGGTAATTGATTTATTCAGAAAAGCCAGATTCATCCATCTGACAGTAAAACCAGTTCGTCAAGGCCTGCAATGGATCATAAGATCAAGATTTTCATTATCATCAGCCCGCAACCAGACTGCAGTCACGGGAGCTCTCAAGCGCAGGGTTACCGGTTTTGCCTGGGTTATGTTGCTCATATCCGCCCTGCTTTATACCGGATGGAAATTCTTCGTTTTTTCCCAACCCGAACTCACTTTGAGTGATCTCGGGATAGTCCTTGAAAACGGCGGGATCACATTGCTGCGTGTCATCGTCCTGATTAGTCTTGCAACACTGGTCTGGGTTCCCGTTGGGATAATAGTTGGCCTGCGCCCAAGACTCAGTCAGCAGATTCAGCCTGTCGCACAATTCCTTGCCGCCTTTCCAGCCAATCTTTTTTTCCCCATTGCCGTGTTCTTTATCGTCCGCTTTCATCTAACACCCTCCATCTGGCTTAGCCCGCTCATGATACTCGGGACACAATGGTATATTCTCTTCAATGTTATTGCCGGGGCAAGCGCCTTTCCCGGAGATTTGCGCGAGGCAGGTGCAATGCTGCGTGTCCGAGGCTGGAACTGGTGGCGCAAAATCATGATCCCTGCAGTCCTGCCTTATTACATCACCGGAGCCATTACGGCTTCAGGCGGAGCCTGGAACGCAAGCATCGTCTCAGAAATCGTCAATTGGGGTCCGACAACCCTGAACGGTTCAGGACTTGGGGCCTATATCGCCCAGATGACTATAGCTGGGGATTATCCTCGTATAGCCCTCGGTATCGCAGTCATGTCATCATTTGTCATAACCATGAATCATCTTTTCTGGCGCCCTCTATACGCCTTTGCTGCTCGACGAACCCGGCTTGGATAAAAAATGCCAAACAACAAGATCTTTCCTGTCCTGGAAATGAAAAACATCTGCAAAGGATTTGCAAAGCCTTCAGGTGAAGCCCTGCCCGTTCTTTCGGATATCAGCCTGACTCTTCAAAAAGGTGAAATACTGGGCCTGCTTGGACGATCAGGTTCAGGAAAATCAACATTTCTTCGTATTACTGCAGGACTGATTTCAGCTTCTTCCGGAGAAGTCCGCTATTGTGGCAAACTCCTTAATGGTCCTGAAGAGGGTATCTCGGTCGTATTCCAGACTTTCGCCCTCTTTCCCTGGCTTACTGTCTATGAAAATGTTCAACTTGGACTTGACTCCCTTCATCTGGGTACCAGCGAAGTGCATGAGCGGGTCATGTCTGCAATTGACCTGATTGGACTTGATGGATTTCAATCTGCCTACCCACGCGAATTATCCGGAGGAATGCGACAGCGTGTAGGGCTAGCCCGAGCCCTGGTCATCCACCCAACTTTACTGCTCATGGATGAACCCTTTTCAGCCCTTGATGTCCTGACCGCTGAAATCCTGCGCTCGGATCTGATGGATCTATGGACAGGGCACCAGCTTCCTCCCATGTCTGTCCTGCTTGTAACGCATAATATTGAAGAAGCTGTGCTGATGTGTGATCGCATCATCATTCTCTCATCCAATCCAGGTCGCATCACGGCCGAAATCCCGGTCAGGCTGCCTCACCCAAGAAGTCGCATGGACACACGTTTTCAGGATGTCGTGGATGAGATATACAGTATTCTTACTTCCAGGACGACAGAATTGATTCATGCACAAATACAAACCCATGGAGAGCGTGTTGAACCCCTTCCTGGAGTCTCAACAAACCTGATAGAAGGGTTTGTCGAAACTCTCGCAAATTCACCTTATAATGGAAAAGCTGAGCTTTCAGAACTTGCCAATGAATTAACGCTTGAAATCGATGACCTCTTTCCCATCGCAGAAACGCTCTATATCCTGAAATTTGCGGATTTGAGGGAAGGTGAAATCAAACTGACTGAAAATGGGCTGCTGTTTGCAAAAGGAGGAACTGAAGAACGCAAGAAGCTTTTCAAATACCATCTTCTTGAATATCTGCCCCTGGCATCACACATAAAACATGTGCTGGATGAACGCGAAGATCATCGGGCACCAAGAATCAGATTCCAGTCAGAACTCGAAGATTACATGACACAGGGCCGTGCAGAAAGAACCCTGAATGCCGTTATTGCCTGGGCACGTTACGCCGAACTTTTTTCCTACGACGATAATTCCCGTACTTTTAGTATTATTCCTGTATCAGCACATAAGGCGTAAAAACAGCAGCAATAAAATGACCGTTTCCTTTAGGTTCATGAATATTGCCGGATATTAAGATAAGCGCCCAGACAACCAGAATCACCACATGTTCAATGAACGGTCAACGATCAGGACTCAAGAATACCACTAAAAAAACTATAATCTTCAGGTAATGACTCATTTCCTGTTTCATTCCATAATCCTGGAGCAAACCTGAATACCGAAAAAACCTGACCCTCAGGAAAATGTGACTGACAGAAACCTTTTTCCTTTGCTGTCTGGCATACCACGCCAACCCTTTTATTTTGGTTCAGTCCCTTTGTTCTTAAATCATCCAGGCCAACTACAAACCAGATACCCGTCTTGCCAGCAATTTCTTTTTCGACAACCAATAGCGGATCTTTAAATGCATGAAGCACACGTTCTATATCAGCCACATTATCAAATACAAGAATTTCAGCCGGTTCACGATGACTATCCATGCGAAATTCTCCTGGTTAAACAACATGCATCAATTAAAATTCATTCCTGGCTCTCATTAGAGCCATCTATGTAGAAAAAATACTGTACTGGATAAAAAGATCCAGGCAAACCAATAACGGATTTTACTGATCAGAACAACCGCAGTCCTCTATGTCACTTCGACAGAACCTTGAGGTCTTATCAGTGCAATGGTTTTGCCATTTCAGGAAATCACAAGCTGAAAACACCATGATACGAGCTACCACCCTTTCAAGCGGCCATTCCTTGTCCAGGCAGACAGGTAGATTAACCTATACTTGCCTGGCCCTATCCTAGGGAAGGATTACACATCAAGGATACACCAATAGCAGGTATACGTGTTTTATTCATGGTGCAGAATTTCTGTCCATCAACCATTCCTGGATTTACAAACAGGATAAAGCACGTCAAGATGAAGTCCTGCAAAACAAGGTGGGATTAATTCGGTTTGCTGGCACTCCGGCACTAGCCTTCTTCCATCGAACGAGATATTGAACTTAACTTCCAGGAGACTTCCCGTGACTATTTCCATGTATTCAGCTTGCGTTCCACCTATGCTTCGTGCCTTGACCAACCTGCGGCTTCTCCTTGTGAAAGCTGCCGCCCATGCCGAGGCCAAAAATATCACCCCATCGGTTCTGGTCGAAGCACGCCTTTATCCAGACATGTATCCGCTTTCTCGCCAGATCCAGATTGCCACAGACAATGCCAAGGGAGCAACTTCCCGTCTTGCAGGCATGGAGCCGCCCAGATATGAGGATACTGAATCCACCTTTCCGGAACTACTCGCACGCATTGACAGGACCATCGCCCTGCTCGAAACGTTCAAACCGGAACAAATAGAGGGCTCTGAGGATAAAACCATTTCCATCCCCATGCGCGACAGGACACTTACCCTTAAAGGCATGCCCTACCTGCTTGAATATGCCCTTCCCAATCTCTATTTTCACGTCACAACAACCTATGCCATTCTGCGTCATAATGGCGTAGAAATTGGCAAGCGAGATTTTCTGGGCAAATTTTTCTAATACTTGGGATCTCTACTGGTTCTCCAGATATTCTATAACCTTAAACAGTACCCTGAATCAATAAAACCGGAACAGCATTGAACGTTATGGTTTATTCAGACCTGTACGCCGACTAACCAGCCCTAACCACTGAACGGTTACCCAAGTGCCGTGAACTTCTCATGACTTAGCAGAAAATTACCCTGTTTACTGTGTCCCCCCAAATAAACCGATACTTTTTTCAGATGGGGTAAGATGATAAGAGCCAGTAAAAATGGAGTGGATAAGTGTTACGCAGGAAATACAGTGAAGAGTTCAAGATTAAGTCGGAAAGGCTGACGAAGCGATCTGGGGTTTCAGCACGCACACGGAATGCGCTGCGTAAGGACCGGGATAGCGAGTTGCTACGCTCTGAGTTGTTTAGTATCGAGCAACTGAAGCGTCACGCAGTAACGCTGGCCAGCCAGCATACAATTGATCCACGTCCAGGGGCAGACAGGCTGCTCCCACGGCTGGCAGACAATGCGCGTGTTCTTCTGGCAGCGTATGACATTGTGACAGCTGCAGCAGCGCCAGGACAACGGATAGTTCCAGCGGAGGCTTGGTTGCTCGATAATTTCTATCTCATCGAGCAGCAGATCGGCCTGGCTCGCCGACATCTGCCTCGTGGTTACAGCCGGCAGTTACCACGATTGGCGGGTGGCCTGTCCGCCGGATTTCCTCGCATCTATGACTTGGCTCTGGAATTGATCTCTCACATGGACGGTCGTGTCGATAGTGACAACGCCACCCAGCTTGTCATCGCCTACCAGACTGCTGAACCATTAAAGCTAGGTGAATTGTGGGCATTTCCGATCATGCTGCAGTTGGCGCTACTGGAAAACCTGCGCCGTGTTGGGATACATATCGCCCAGCGGCGGGAGGAACGCGACGCGGCCATCGCTTGGGCGGACCGCATGCTCGCGACGGCCGAAAGCGAACCGAAACAGCTTATCCAGTTGCTGGCCGAGTTTGCCAATGCCGACGTACCTCTGACCGCGCCGTTTGTTGAGGAATTTTATGCAAGACTCCAGACTCAAGGGCCCGCCATGGCCTTCGTTCAAACCTGGGTCGAACAAAAGCTGGTTGAACAGGGAGTGACTGCAACGCAGCTGTCGGCCGCGGCCGCCCGCACGGCTGCGGCCAACCAGATTTCCATCGCCAACAGTATCGGCAGTCTGCGTTTCATCGGTACAATGGACTGGCGGACATTCGTCGAATCACTCAGTGTCGTTGAGCAGACATTGCGTGAAGACCCAATGGGAATGTATGCCGTACAGGATTTCGCTACCCGCGACCGCTACCGGCATGTCATCGAAGATCTGGCCCGAGGTTGTGCATACAGCTCGCAAAATGAACTGGAAGTGGCACGCAAAGCCATTGCGCTCGCGCAGGTAGCAGCACAGGAATTGGGCAACAAGGATCGCAAAGCGCATATTGGATACTACCTTATCGATCACGGGCGGGAGGCACTGGAGCATGCTGTCGGCTACTGCTGTTCATGGAAGGTGCGCGTCGGCCGCACAAGCCGTCATTTTGGTCTGTTGCTTTATCTCGGTCCCATCATGCTACTCACCACGCTGGCGACCGCAGGCATGCTTTTCTTCTTTAGCACAATCAAGCCGGATGTCTGGCTTTTCGGATTTTTTGCCATCACCGGCCTTATCAGCATTTCGGCTCTGGTTATCCCACTGGTCAACATGCTGGTCACAATGGTATTGCCACCGCATGTGCTACCTCGCCTGGATTTTTCGCAGGGTATTCCTGATATTCACCGCACCATGGTGGTGGTTCCCACCCTGCTTGGCAAACAACATGAAATCGAGGCTCTGCTCGAAGCCCTGGAAATTCGTTACCTTGGAAATCGTGATCCCAACCTGTTCTTTGCCTTGCTGACAGATTTCCATGACGCGCCCGAACAAACACTGCCCAATGATGAAATCTTGCTGGTGCACGCGCGTGCTGCGATGCAAAAGCTCAACGACACCTACCGCGATGACCGTCCGTGCATCTTCTATTTGATTCATCGACCGCGTGCGTGGAATCCAATCGAGCGGGTGTGGATGGGTTATGAGCGCAAGCGCGGCAAACTGGAGCAGTTCAATACCTTGCTGCGTGGCGGGGCGCAAACGGCATTCTTAGAAATTGTCGGCGATGTTTCCATACTCGGCTCGATCCGGTACGTCATCACACTTGATACCGATACGCAATTGCCGCGTGACGCAGCACGCACGCTCATCGGCAACCTCGCCCATCCGCTTAATCGACCGGTATACGATACTGTCAGGCAACGCGTTGTCGAAGGCTATGCGATCCTGCAACCGCGCGCATCGATCAGCCTGACCAGTTCCGGCCAGTCGCGCTTTACCAAACTGTTCGCCGGTGATGTGGGCATCGATCCTTACACGCGTGAAATCTCGGATGTCTACCAGGATATATTTGGGGAGGGCTCGTTCATCGGTAAAGGTATCTATGACGTGGACACTTTTCGCCAGGCCGTTGATGGACGCTTTCCGGAGAATCTCATTCTTAGTCATGACTTACTGGAAAGCGGCTATGCGCGTTCAGCACTGGTGACTGATGTCGACCTTATTGAAGAATATCCGTCCAGTTATACCATCGAATCAAGCCGGCGACATCGCTGGATACGTGGCGACTGGCAGATCGCCGGCTGGTTGCTGCCGCGCGTGCCCGGCCCATCCAAACCAGATGGATCAAAAGCACAGCGGCAACCCAACTCGCTCAGTGCCCTGTTGATATGGAAACTGTTTGACAACCTGCGCCGCAGCCTGGTACCGCCGTCGCTGCTGGCCTTGCTGACAGGCGCATGGCTGTTGGCACCTGGATCGGCATGGTTTTGGACTCTGCTGGTCGTGGCAATAGTATTCCTGCCCACCTTTATCGGCACCGTAATCGAGTTCTTCCGCAAACCCGCAGAACATGACTGGCTGCTGCATCTGATCCTGACCGGAAAAGCCGCGGGCCGTCCCATTGCGCTCGCTTTGCTGAACCTGACCATGCTGCCCTATGACACCCTGATTTGCCTTGATGCGATCCTATGCTCAGGTGTGCGCATGCTGTTTACGCAGCAAGGGTTATTGCTCTGGCAACTACGTACCTATGCTCGCCGCAACGCACGCCGTACACTGGCCGATTTTTTTATCGAGATGTGGATCGCGCCGGCGCTGGCCCTGTTTTTGGCTTGGGCACTTTGGCAGATCCGCGCGGGGGAATGGTTCTTGTGGATGCCAATATTGTTGCTGTGGCTGGTCTCACCAGTGGTCGGCTGGTGGATCAGTCTGCCGCTGATCTCGCCGGCACCAGACCTGAGCATTGCGCAACGTGGGTTTCTACGCATTTCGGCCCGGTACACCTGGCGCTTCTTCGCGCGCTTCGTCACAGCAGAAGACAACTGGCTGGCACCCGATAACTTTCAGGAATATCCCGTGCCGGCCCTCTCTACGCGCACCTCGCCCACCAACATTGGTATGGCGTTGCTGTCAAATCTGACCGCGTATGATTTCGGTTACATCTGCGCCCGAGAATGCCTGCGTATAACTGAAAATACGCTGGTGACGATGGAAAAACTGGAACGTTACCACGGCCATTTTTACAACTGGTACGACACGCGCACTCTGCAACCATTGCGCCCACAATACATTTCTTCAGTGGACAGCGGCAACCTGGCTGGCTGCCTGCTCACACTGCAAGCAGGGCTGCTCGAGCTAAAGGACCAGCCGGTGTTGTCAGCTAACGCTTTTCAGGGCTTACGCGATACCTTGCAGGTACTTATCGAACACCTGCCCGCGATGCCCATGCCGGATCTCGCGAAAAAGATCCGCTTTCTGCAGGATACGTTACAGTCTGATCTGGCGTCAAAGGCGCAGCTCCAGAGACTGGCCGCTGCTATCAGCGTGCTAGACGAGATTCATCGCAGTGACGAGGGATTGATGGCATGGCTGCCCACGGATATCGCTATCGATGGTGAACTACATTACTGGGCGCAGGCCTTTGATCAGCAAGCCCGCGACCTACGTGATGAGCTTCATTTGCTGATACCTGAGCCGCAGCACTTCAGCACTATCCCGACGCTGACAGAACTGGGCAGTATATGTGTTGACGACAAGGGTGCTCTGTCGCCTGTCGCCGCGCAGCGGCTCAAACTCATCGACGACCTGGTGGAGCGCTGTATCGGGCTTGCGGAAATGGATTTTGAATTTCTCTACGATACCGAGCGCAACCTGCTGAGCATTGGTTATGATGTCGGTGAACGCCACCGTGACCCATCCTGCTATGACCTGCTTGCCTCCGAAGCGCGTCTGGCCAGTTTTCTGCTCATTGCACAGGGACAGGTTCCGCAGAAGCATTGGTTCGCACTCGGTCGCCTGCTCACCAGTCATGGTAGCAGCGTGAGCTTGATCTCATGGAGCGGTTCAATGTTCGAGTACCTCATGCCGCAGCTACTGATGCCGAGTTACGCCAACACCTTGCTTGAGCAGACCTGCAAGGCCGCAGTGTCGCGCCAGATCGAATATGGCCGCCAACGCGCCGTACCCTGGGGTATTTCCGAATCCTGCTATAACGCCACCGATATCCATCAGATCTATCAATACCGGGCGTTCGGCGTGCCCGGTTTGGGTTTCAAGCACGGGCTGGGCGACGATCTGGTCATTGCGCCTTATGCCAGTGCTCTGGCATTGACTGTACTGCCGCGCGAGGCATGCCGCAACCTGCAGCGACTGGCCGCTGATGGTTTCCTTGGTGACTATGGTTTCTATGAAGCAATTGATTACACGCCGTCACGTGTGCCGCGGGGCAAGCAACACGCTATCGTGCGATCCTTCATGGCGCATCATCAAGGCATGAGCCTGCTGGCCTTTGCTCATGTCATACTCGATCAGCCGATGCTACGCCGTTTCATGTCTGACCCGTTGACGCGGGCGACGCAATTATTGTTGCAGGAGCGGGTGCCGAAACAGGGCGCAACCCTACACCTGCATACCGCAGAAGTAAATGCCGCAGCACGTCCTGCAGCCGCAGAACTCAGTGCAATCATGCGCGTGTTTACTGACTCGAATACACTGATCCCGGAAGTTCACCTGTTATCCAATGGCCGGTATGCCGTCATGGCAAACAATGCCGGCGGCGGTTACAGCCGCTGGCGCGATCTGGCTATTACCCGCTGGCGTGAAGATGCCACGACCGATGGCTGGGGCACCTTCATTTATTTGCGCGACCGCGACAGTGGGCGCTATTGGTCAGCTACGTATCAACCGACACGGCATCAGCCCGACTACTACGAAGCCATTTTCGTACAGGCACGCGCTGAATACCGGCGGCGCGATCAGGCAATCGAGACGCACACCGAGATCAGCGTTTCACCAGAAGACGACGTCGAGATCCGCCGCATCACGCTCACCAACCAGTCATCCCACACCCGGCATATCGAAGTCACGAGTTACGCCGAAGTGATATTGGCGCCATTGCTTGCCGACCTGTCGCATCGCGCGTTTAGTAATTTATTCGTGCAGACCGAAATCTTGCCTGAGCGGCAGGGCATTCTCTGTACACGGCGTCCGCGAACACTGGGGGAGCAGGTGCCCTGGATGTTTCATCTGATGGCTGCACCGGGTGTGGTGACCGGCGAACCGTCGTACGAGACCGACCGAGCCCAATTCATCGGACGGGGTCGCACCGCCGCCAATCCAATAGTGTTGGATAATCCAGACAGTCCATCACGCTTGTCGGGCACCGAGGGTTCAGTGCTCGATCCTATTGTGGCAATTCGCCGCATCCTCATCTTGTCCGCTGACGAATCTGCGAGCGTGCAGATCATCTCCGGTGTCGCCGACACGCGTGAGGCCGCATTGGCTTTGCTTGAAAAATATTGTGACCGACACTTCGTCGAGCGCGCCTTTGAAATGGCGTGGTTCCAGAGTCAGGAGGTGCTGCGTCACCTTAACGCCAGCGAGGCCGATGCCCAGGTCTATGGCCGCTTGGCCAGTTCCGTCGTTTATGGCACAGGCTTGCGCCGAGCAGCGCCTAGCGTTATTGCCCGCAACCAGCTCGGACAGTCCGGGCTATGGCGCTTTGCCATCTCCGGCGATCTACCAATCGTACTGATCCGCATCGGTGATCTGAATCGTATCGATTTGGTTAAGCAGGTCTTGCAGGCCCATGTATATTGGCGTATGAAAGGTCTCAAGGCGGATCTTGTAATCCTCAACGAGGATTTCTCCGGCTATCGGGCGGAACTGCAAGACCAGATCATGGGCTTAATCAACGCTGGGCCCGAGGTGCATAGCCTCGACAAGCCTGGCGGGGTGTTCGTGCGTCGCACCGAGGATCTATCCGAGGAAGATCGGGTGCTGTTCCAGACCGTCGCCCGTATCGTGTTCACGGATAGCGTCGAGACGCTGGTCGAGCAGGTTGAACGCCGCCTACCGGTCGAACGTATGCCAGCGCGTCTGGTGCCCGTACTGCAAGCGGGACCGAAAGCGACCGTTGAATCTGGCCCAACGCTGGCGCCACGCGAACGTATTTTCTGTAATGGCCTGGGTGGCTTCACGCCTGACGGCCACGAATATGTCATCACCCTCGAGCCAGGTCAGAATACGCCGGCTCCATGGGTCAACGTCATTGCCAGTCCGTACATCGGCACCGTCGTCAGCGAAAGTGGAAGCGCGTATACTTGGGTGGAAAACGCGCACGAGTTTCGACTGACCACCTGGCACAACGATCCGCTCAGCGATAGCAGCGGCGAGGCACTCTACATACGTGACGAGGAAACCGGCGCCTTCTGGTCGCCAACACCGTTGCCCGTACCAGCACCTGATCGGGGACAATCCGGTTATGTGTGCCGACATGGATTTGGTTATAGCGTATTCGAGCATATCGAGTCCGGAATCGCCTCGGAACTGTATACATATGTGGCCATGGACGCGCCGGTGAAATTCGTGGTGATCAAGCTGCGTAACCAATCTGGACGTGGACGCAGGATATCGTTAACCAGCTATTGGGAGCTGGTACTCGGTGAGTGGCGTCACGCAAATCAAATGCACATCGTTACCGAAACAGATTCTCACAGTGGGGCGCTGTTTGCCCGCAATGCCTACGGGCGCGAATGTGCCAATCGGCTGGTGTTTGCACAGGTCAGCGCGCGCGAACGCACGATGACCGGCAACCGCACGGAATTCATTGGCCGCAATGGTTCACTAGCCAGCCCGGCGGCAATGCGCCGTACACAATTATCAGGCAAGACCGGTGCGGGGCTGGATCCCTGCGGCGCGCTCCAGACCCATATCGAATTAGCCGAGGGACAAGAACGCGAGATCGTGTTTAGCTTCGGTGCGGCCCGCAACATCGACGAAGCGCAGCATTTCATCCAGCAATTCAGTGGAACGGCTGGCGCCCGCCAGGCATTGGAAGCGGTATGGGAATACTGGAACCACACCCTGGGCGCAGTGAATGTGGAAACACCTGACCCGGCGCTAGACGTATTAGCCAACGGCTGGCTGGTCTATCAGACACTGTCGTGCCGGCTGTGGGGTCGCAGTGGTTATTATCAGTCTGGAGGCGCCTACGGTTTCCGCGATCAATTGCAGGACACCATGGCACTGATCCATACCACGCCGTGGCTCGCCCGTGAACAGTTAATCCGTTGTGCCGAGCGCCAATTCCTTCTAGGTGATGTGCAACACTGGTGGCATCCACCCCACGGCCAGGGCGTACGCACTAATTTCTCCGATGACTATTTGTGGCTGCCGTATGCCACTAGCCGTTATGTATTGGCAACTGGCGATACAGGGGTGCTCGATGAGTCGGTTCATTTCCTGGAAGGCCGGGAATTGAATCCAGAAGAGGAGGCTTACTACGACCAGCCACAACGCTCACCTGAAGCGGCCAGCCTCTATGAACACTGCGTACGTGCACTAAAACATGGTTTGCGCTTTGGTGTACATGAATTACCGCTAATGGGTTGCGGCGACTGGAACGATGGCATGAATCTCGTGGGCCGTGACGGTAAGGGTGAGAGCGTTTGGTTGGCATGGTTCCTGTACATGAACCTTGGACTGTTTGCAGGTGTAGCGCGTTCCCGGGGCGACGAAATCTTTGCCAGGGAGTGCACCGGGCAGGCTGTGCTGCTGCGCAACAATATTGAGGACAATGCCTGGGACGGTGCATGGTATCGACGGGCCTGGTTCGATGATGGCACACCCTTGGGCTCGAACGAAAATGATGAATGCCAAATCGATTCAATTAGCCAGAGCTGGGCGATTATTTCCGGTGGTGGCACCCCAGGGCGTGCCCACCAAGCAATGGCAGAGGTAGATAAACGCTTGGTACAGCGCAATGCACAGTTGATCCAGCTGCTTGATCCGCCCTTTGATAAATCGAACCTTGAACCAGGCTATATAAAGGGTTATGTGCCAGGTGTGCGCGAGAACGGTGGTCAATATACCCATGCAGCGATTTGGGTCACGATGGCATTTGCCATGATGGGTAACAGGAAATGCGCCTGGGAGTTGTTCGCTATGCTTAATCCCATCAACCACGGTAGTGAGCCGGAGGGAATCGAACGTTACAAGGTCGAGCCGTACGTCATGTGCGCGGATATTTATGCTGCGCCGCCGTACACAGGCCGGGGCGGCTGGACCTGGTACACCGGGGCGGCAGGATGGATGTACCGGCTGACCGTGGAAACACTGCTGGGCCTGCAACTGGAAGTGGACCATCTGCGAATACAACCCTGTATCCCGGCTGATTGGGAGTCGTACAAAATCCACTACCGTTATCGCGAGACGGTCTACCACATCACAGTCAAGCGCATCGGCAAAAAGCCGGAACAGGTGGTTTGCGTGACTGTAGACGGTGTTGTGATACATAGGATCGGCATGGATGGTACGAATCATCCACAAGACATGATCCCCCTTGTGGATGATCATCTGGAGCACTACGTCGAGGTGGATTTGGGTTAAAGGTTATTTAGTAGCCCATATTATTCTTACGGGTAGCAGCCTGCCGATACGTCTCAGATAGCCATGCGTCTTTATGAACTTTATGAGCAGCAAGGCCGCCTGGAAAGCCACACGGTTCAGGACAGACTCCAGGCAGACGTGGGATTCAGAAAGATTAACGTAATCACAGCGCAAGCGGTACGTGGGTGAAGTGCGCAGTCTGCGACACTGAAAGGATGGCAGTGAAATTCAAGTCAAGGGATTGCCAAGTTAAGAAAGGCGAGAAGATCATCCTCAAAACGTGGCCGACGCAGGTGAAACCCATTTACCGGTCAAAGGAACAGTATCAGGAATTCCTCAAATTACAGATTGCAGAGCCCAGTAAATTTCAACGCCTTCACTACGCATCCAGCCATGGAGTCTTACCGATTTTTCAGGCCATGGATGCTTCCGGAAAGGATGGCACCAACAGGCACGTGATGTCCAGTATCAATCCCCAGGGCTGCAAGGTATTCAGCTTCAAACATCGGAATGCCACAGAACTGGAGCACGATTTTATGTGGCGTAATTCCCAGTGTTTGCTGGAATGTAGTCGAATCGGCATCTTTAGCCGACCTGTTACGAGGAGGTGCTGATCATTCGCGTACACCCGGAAATACTTCACGCCCAAGGACTTCCAGTTGGCCTGATTGACGAAAAACCATCTGGCAGGAGTGGTATCACTCAATCATGGATCTGGAAATCCGATTTTTCGTAATGGAACACGGGTCATCAAATTCTTCTTTCACCTTTCGGAAGAAGAGCAGCACAAGGGATTTCCAGATCGCATCGACAAGACCGAAAAAACCTGGAAATTTAGCCAGGCAGACATCAAAGAGTGAAGGCTCTGAAAAGAGTACATGGGCGCCTATGAGGCATGCGCATGCCTAAGCGCAACAAACACAGATATTCTACAAAAAACCATATGATACGCCAGCAGTTGATCAACGAAGGCCACAAAGGTAGCTAATGCAGGTAAATTCAATCCAACCAAACTGACTCAGTGAAAGCTGCGAAATAACATTATTACAGGAGTGCCAAAAATGAAGAAATCACTTCCGCCAGACGATCTCAACAAACCAATGGGAGAAGCTTATGAATTGCTACTGGAAAAAGCACTGCAGAAAACGCATCAAACCGGCGCCTTCGTCCACGACATGATTGAAGAGGTTAGGGGCGAGATCATAGACCTGTACAAACTTGGTGACGACGAAGTCGCCAAGCTGGAAAAATATGTGAGACGGGATCTGATCGATGCTGCGCATTATCTAGACAAGACCGGTAATTTGAAGGATTGGCTGGGTTTTGACGTAGCGTTAATAAAGGACGAATTTTGGAAGCGGTTTTCCGAAGCGGCGGATCAGACCACGGTATCGCTAAATCAATTGAAGCTGCAGGCAGCAAAAGCCGAATACCATAGCGGCGAACTCGTCGGTCTTGGAACGATGGTCTGCGATCAGTGTGGCCAGACATTGCATTTTCATAAACCAGGTCATATTCCCCCTTGCCCAAAATGCAACAATATGCACTTTCATCGACAGAATTATGAATAATCGTGTTCAGAGGAAAGACCAAAACATACGATCTCTCATCCCACCTCGTTTATTATCCAGCCACGGAGTACATAAATGGATGTCAACAGCAAACATGAGGGAATACCCGCGATTTGAGCTATTCTGACAATAGTGGGCAGCTCTGTTTCATGAAGCCACCCATGTGAAGGACTGTGCGAACATAGCAGGGGCCAGATAGCCTATCCGCGTATGCCGGCGTTGGCGGTTATAAAAAATCCCGATGTATTCCCGAATGGCAGATTTTGCCTGCACCCGGGTTTCAAAGCGTTGGCGATGGACCCTTTCATTTTTAGGGCTGCCCCGGAAGCTCTCAATCGGGGCATTGCCGTAACAATGGCCTTTTCTCGACATGGAAGCGACCAGGCCGTTTTTCTGAAGCATGCCGCTAACGCCTATCCGTCCAAATCTTGGGGGTCAGTTCAAACCCGGGGCGGTTCAGCCCTTCCATTCTGACGCATCAGTGCATTCTCGGGTGGGAGCGTCCATCCCATTGATTCAAAGTGGCTAACACTCGTAGCAAGACAAAAACAAAAACGAATTTTTCAACACAATAGACCCACAACAGACCTTCGACTTGTCTTAGAAGCAGGCATTCAGGGTACCCCCCAGTTCAATACTAGTTCGTTCGTATGTACATCCCACCCATTACAAAATCTTTATATCCCGGCTAACAATTTTTATGCCATTTTTATCCTCTGGCCGATAGGATACTAAACTGGAATTTTACTCGGGAGAATTAAATGGACCTGATTTTTCTTGGCCTTGTCTTCGCCTTTTTCGGGATGTCATTTCTTTTCGTCTATGGCTGCAATTTACTGGGGAAATCACAATGACCTGGCTCTATGTAATGGGCGGAATTGTTTCGCTTGGCCTCTTGGCGTACCTCATCATCGCATTACTTAAACCAGAGATATTCTAATGACCGCTAACGGATTATTACAAATCGGACTGTACTTTACTGTGCTGCTCGCCATGGTGAAACCCCTAGGCTTGTACATGGCAAAAATCTACGAGGGTAATCTGCCGGCATTCGTACGCTGGATTTCCCCCTTCGAAAATCTATTTTACCGAATCTGCAGGGTAAAGCAGGAAGAGGAAATGAACTGGACACGGTATGCCATGGCAATGTTATGGTTTGGCCTGCTGAGTGTTCTGGTTGTCTATGGACTACAGCGTCTTCAGGGAATGCTTCCGCTGAATCCGCAGAAATTTGGCCCGGTCAGCCCGGATTCGTCCTTCAATACGGCAATCAGCTTCATGACCAACACCAACTGGCAAGGCTACAGCGGCGAATCCACTATGAGCTATCTGACCCAGATGATGGGACTAGCTGTACAGAATTTCATATCTGCAGCTGTCGGTATGGCTGTCCTGATTGCTCTAATCAGAGGATTTGCAAGAAATACAGCCGAAACCATAGGTAACTTCTGGGTAGATGTAATGAGAAGTATAATCTACATCCTGCTTCCGCTTTCCCTGATTTTAGCATTGGTTCTCGTTTCCCAGGGGGTGATTCAGAATTTCTCGCCCTACAAGAATATTCAGACCGTGGAAACGCTCAACTATAACAATCCAGAGATGGATGCATCGGGTAACCCGATCATGGACGCGTCAGGCAAACCTGTAACTGAAAAAGCGACCACAAGGAAGCAGGTGCTTCCCATGGGTCCGGCCGCATCCCAGATTGCCATCAAGCAACTCGGAACTAACGGGGGCGGATTCTTCAACGTCAATTCTGCCCATCCCTTTGAAAACCCAACCCCTTTTTCAAATTTCCTTGAAATGATTGCACTTCTTCTGATCCCCGCCGCGCTTTGCTACACATTCGGCAGGATGGTAGGCGACACACGGCAAGGATGGGCCATATTGGCGGCCATGACACTGATCTTCGTCGGATTCCTTGCCGTAGCTGAATATTCGGAACAATCTGGTAATCCAGTTTTCGCTACACTCAATGTGGACCAGACCGTATCTAATTCCCAGGCAGGCGGCAACATGGAAGGGAAGGAAACCCGTTTCGGCATCGTTAATTCAGCCCTATGGGCTACAGCCACCGCTGCAGCCTCCAACGGATCGGTAAACTCCATGCATGACTCATTCACTCCGCTGGGAGGATTGGTGCCTCTTGCCCTTATTTCACTTGGCGAAGTAGTATTCGGCGGTGTGGGTTCAGGGCTTTACGGCATGCTGATCTACGTCGTATTCGCGGTGTTCATCGCGGGACTCATGATTGGGCGTACACCTGAATACCTCGGCAAGAAGATCGAGTCCTTCGATGTCAAGATGGCCTCCCTCGTCATCCTGATTCCACCCCTGATTATTCTTGTAGGAACCGCGCTTGGAGTCACGATGGATGCAGGAAAAGCAGGTGTTGCAAATCCTGGTGCACACGGCTTCTCGGAGATCCTTTATGCCTTCGTTTCGGCTACGGGCAACAACGGCAGCGCCTTTGCGGGCTTATCGGCGAATACCCCCTTCTACAACACTGCCCTAGGATTTGCCATGTTTTTTGGCCGCATCTGGCTGATGATCCCCGTGCTGGCCCTCGCGGGCTCTTTGGCTGCCAAAAAACGCATACCGTCTGGAGTCGGAACAATGCCTACCCATACCCCGCTTTTCATCTGGCTACTTATAGGTACCGTCTTTCTGGTTGGCGCAATGACCTTTATCCCTGCCCTGGCTTTGGGGCCGGTGGTCGAGCATCTCACCATGATCGGCGTACATTAGGAATATTCATATGAATACCAAAACCAAAAGCATTTCCATGTTCGACTACGAACTCATGGGACAGGCGCTCCTGAATTCATTCAAGAAATTGACACCCCGGCAGCAGATAAAGAACCCGGTGATGTTCGTCGTCTGGGTAGGCAGCATTCTGACTACCATCCTGTTCTTTCAAGCATTGGTTGGTCATGGCGAAACGCGGGCTAATTTCATCCTGGCGGTTACCCTGTGGTTGTGGTTCACCGTGCTCTTCGCCAATTTTGCTGAAAGCATAGCAGAGGGAAGGAGTCGTGCCCAGGCAGCGTCATTGCGCAAGGCCAGGCGGGATATTATGGCAAAGAAACTGGATGAATCCCACTACAGTGGCAATTGGGCGAAAGTCCAGGGCAGCAGCCTGCGACGGGACGATGTAGTACTGGTCGAAGCGGGCGACATTATCCCAGCAGATGGCGAAGTAATCGAAGGCGTCGCATCCGTGAACGAGAGCGCCATCACTGGAGAGTCCGCCCCGGTTATCCGAGAATCAGGCGGGGATTTTTCCGCAGTCACAGGAGGCACAACCGTGCTTTCAGACTGGTTGGTGGTGCGTATCACCACAAACCCGGGAGAGACTTTCCTAGATCGCATGATCGCAATGGTGGAAACGGCAAAGCGCCAGAAAACGCCCAATGAAATCGCCCTGACCATCTTGCTCGTGGCAATGACCATTATCTTTCTCCTTGCTACGGTAACCCTGCTGCCGTTCTCGATATACAGCGTCGAAGTAGCCAAGGCCGGGCACCCCGTGACTATCACAGTACTGGTTGCGCTATTGGTCTGCCTAATCCCCACCACCATAGGAGGACTGCTCTCCGCCATCGGCGTGGCGGGAATGGGGCGCATGATACAGAAAAACGTCATCGCCACTTCAGGACGTGCCGTGGAAGCGGCTGGCGACGTAGACGTGCTGCTTCTGGACAAGACAGGCACCATTACTTTAGGGAACCGTCAGGCCAGCAACTTTCTCCCTGCCAGCGGCGTAACGGAGATTAAACTGGCAGATGCGGCTCAGCTTGCCTCACTGGCCGACGAAACACCGGAAGGTCGCAGCATCGTAATGCTTGCGAAGAGCAAATTTGCATTGCAAGAGCGGGACATCCACGCTCTTGATGCCACTTTCGTGCCTTTCACCGCGCAAACACGCATGAGCGGCATCAACCTGCTCGATCGTCAAATCCGAAAAGGTGCGGTTGATGCCATTCGTAAGCATATTCTCGGTCTGGGAGAGATTTTCCCGACTGAAGTCGATACCGTGGTCGACAACGTCGCGCGGCGCGGCAGTACCCCACTGGTGGTAGCAGACGGAGCCAAGGTACTTGGCGTAATCGAGCTCAAGGACATCGTCAAGGGCGGTATCAAGGAGCGTTTCTCGGAATTGCGCCGCATGGGCATCAAGACAGTGATGATTACGGGAGACAATCCCCTGACTGCTGCTGCGATCGCCGCAGAAGCTGGAGTAGATGACTTCCTGGCCGAAGCGACACCCGAGGCAAAACTCAGGCTAATCCGTGAACACCAAAACCAGGGAAAGCTCGTTGCGATGACTGGAGATGGTACCAACGACGCGCCGGCGCTTGCACAGGCCGACGTTGCGGTTGCGATGAATACCGGAACCCAGGCTGCTAAAGAGGCAGGAAACATGGTGGATCTCGACTCCAACCCGACCAAGCTGATAGAAATCGTGGAAACAGGAAAACAGATGCTAATGACGCGCGGTTCGCTCACGACATTTTCCATTGCCAATGACGTAGCGAAGTATTTCGCAATTATCCCAGCAGCTTTCGTCTCGACTTATCCCGCGCTAGGCAGCCTCAACGTGATGCGCCTTGCAAACCCGAACAGCGCGATCCTGTCGGCTGTAATCTTCAATGCCTTAATTATCATAGCGCTAATACCCTTGGCACTCAAAGGTGTGAAGTACCGTCCCCTCGGGGCAAGCCGCTTGTTGCGCAACAACCTGGTCGTATATGGAGTCGGTGGAATCATTGTCCCCTTCATCGGGATCAAGGCAATCGACATGATTCTTACCACCCTCGGGTGGGCTTAACATATGGAGCAAGCATCTATGTTTCAAGAACTCAAACCAGCTATTCTTATCTTCCTGGGATTCACGCTGATTACAGGTATCATCTACCCGTTCGTCGTGACTTGCATTTCTCAAGCCACCATGCCAGAACAAGCAGATGGTAGCCTGATCGTAAGAGACGGCAAGCCTGTCGGTTCAGCTCTGATCGGCCAGAACTTCTCGAACCCCAAATACTTTTGGGGGCGCCCATCTGCCACAGAGCCAATGCCATACAATGCAGCCGCATCATCAGGATCCAATCTTGGCCCCACCAATCCAGCACTGTTCAATGCTATCAAGGCAAGGATAAAAGCCTTGAAGAATGCGGATCCTGGCAATAAGCTGCCAATCCCTGTGGATCTCGTCACAGCATCAGGAAGCGGACTCGACCCTGAAATCAGTCCGGCTGCGGCGGCATATCAGATCGAAAGAGTTGCACATGCCCGAAACCTCGACCCTGTCAAAGTCAGGCAACTTGTCGAGCAATATACTCAAGGTCGCCAGTTTGGGATTCTGGGAGAGCCCAGGGTAAATGTGCTCAAACTCAATCTCGCACTGGACTCATTGCGCTGAACTTTATTTATTTACAAAAAAGAAGGACATGACTGTAAACAATTTAACCAATCCTAATATCTAACCGAGGCTGTGCAAAACGCTATCAAGTACATGCATCATTACCCTATTTTCGGAAAACTGCATGGGGAAAACGTGGCGCGACGCATTATAGTCTATAGTAAGCAATTCACTTGTGGTTTCAAATGCAAATCCCAACAGAAAAGGTAATGAAGATGCATGTACCAAGCGCTTTTTGGACTTCAGGCATGCTATTTTTCATGGTCGATTTTCCCTATACTGAAAACCATGACAAACGATCGTCCAAATCCTGACGAACTGCTAGAACGCGTACAGCGCGAGGAAGAAAAAGCCAGCCGCGGCAAGCTCAAAGTTTTCTTCGGCGCTTCCGCTGGCGTTGGGAAAACGTATGCAATGCTCTCCGCGGCAAGACAATTACGCAACCAGGGCCTGGCCCTAGTAGCCGGCGTTGCCGAAACCCATGGCAGGGCAGAAACGATGGCACTTATGGAAGGGATCGAAGTGCTCCCTATGAAGGAAATTAAATATCGAGACAGACTGCTACAGGAATTCGACCTCGACGCTGCACTGAAGCGCCACCCCCCTCTCATTCTCGTCGATGAGCTGGCCCACACGAATATACAAGGCTCGCGTCATCCCAAGCGCTGGCAGGATGTTGAAGAACTTCTTGCCGCCGGGATAGACGTATACACAACTGTAAACGTCCAGCATCTTGAAAGCCTCAATAACGTCGTAAGCACCATCACGGGCATACGCGTGCGGGAAACGGTTCCTGACAAAGTGTTCGACCAGGCCGACGAAGTGGTGCTTGTCGACATAACACCTGACGAACTGTTACAGCGTCTCCACGAAGGAAAAATCTATCTCACCCATCAGGCCAAATCGGCAATCGATAATTTTTTCCGCAAAGGGAATCTGATCGCATTGCGGGAACTTTCACTTCGCCGTACTGCCGACCGCGTTGATGATCAGATGCGAACTTACCGCCAGGAAAGATCCATTGAAAGGGTATGGCAAACCAAGGAAAACCTGCTCGTCTGCGTGGGTCCACAGCCTGGAGCTGAAAAGGTCATCCGCGGAGCAAGCCGTCTCGCATCTGAACTCGGAGTGGAATGGCATGCAGTTTATGTGGAAACTCCCCTGCTTCAACGTCTGCCTAGCGCTGAGCGTGAGCGCATCCTGCACACCCTACAACTTGCTCATGAACTAGGTGCTCAAACTACCACACTTGCCGGACAGGATGAGGCAGAAACCATTGTTGGCTATGCGCACAGCCGCAATTTGCCAAAGCTCGTGATCGGACGCGACTACAAAAGCTGGAAACCATGGTGTCGTTCCTTTTCAGAACGCATCGGTCGATTGTCGTCCGATCTGGATATCATCCAAATCGTGCGCGACCCACCGGACAAAAGTAGGAAAGACCGACAATTTTTGCAGAAAAGGCAGACAAGCCCAACCAAACAAACATGGCCATTCTATGCCTGGGCCGTTGTGGCATGCGCCATCGCAACCCTGATTGGGGCGCTCATGTCGCCCTACTTCGAATTGTCGAATATTGTCATGATATTCCTGCTCTCCGTTGTGCTCGTCGGAATCAAATATGGTCGCGGCCCTTCGGTACTCGGAGCCTTTCTAAGTGTAATACTTTTCGATTTCTTCTTTGTTCCGCCTCGTTACTCTTTCGCAGTAAGTGACATACAGTATCTGGTCACCTTCGCAGTCATGCTCATGGTGGCCTTGGTCATCGGGCAGTTGACTGCGAATCTGCGCTATCAGGCCCAAGTCGCATCCCACCGCGAGACACGCCTGCGCGCGCTCTACGAAATGGCGAGAGACCTGTCCGGGGTGCTGCTTCCCGATCAGATCATCGACATCAGCCACAAATTCGTCGAGTCGACTTTTGGGGTCAGGATCGCCATCCTGCTGGCGGATGATCATGATAAGCTACATCATCCGGCAGCCTCTCGCTATACGGTTCCTATCGTTGATTTCAGTATCGCCCAGTGGTGTTTCGACCACAGTGAACCCGCTGGTTTCGGTACGGATACGCTGCCCGGAAGTCCGATCCTGTACCTGCCACTACGCGCCCCAATGCGCACTCGTGGTATCCTCGCAGTAAAACCCACAACCCCGCGTCTGCTACTGATTCCCGAACAGCGCCGCCAGATGGACGGATTCGCCGCATTGATCGCTACCGCGCTGGAGCGTGTTCATTACATCCAGGTCGCGCAGGAAGCGATGGTCAAAATGGAGTCTGAGCGATTGCGCAATTCCCTGCTATCGGTGCTTTCCCATGATTTGCGTACACCATTGACCTCACTCGTGGGTCTGGCCGATTCGCTTGTCCGCACGAAACCGGAATTAAGCCCCGCACAGCTTGACATGGCAGGCACAATCAGGGACCAGGCGTTCCGCATCAGCGCACTTGCCAACAATCTGCTCGACATGGCCCGTCTGCAGGCAGGCGAAGTCCAGCTCAACCGGCAATGGCAGCCCCTTGAGGAAGTTGTGGGAAGTGCCCTCAAAGCCCGTGCTGAACAACTAGCTAAGCACCACGTACAGGTTTACCTGCCGCACGATTTTCCGATGCTGGAATTCGATGCTGTGCTAATCGAACGCGTTCTATGCAACCTTCTGGAAAATTCAGCCAAGTATACCGCACCGGGGAGTGAGATTTGCATCGAAGCGGGCATCCAGGACGGAAAAGCGACAATTTCGGTCTCGGACAATGGACCAGGCTTACCGATTGGCAGCGAAGAAGCCATCTTCGAGAAATTCACCAGAGGGGAGAAAGAATCGGCTACCCCTGGTGTGGGACTTGGACTTTCCATTTGCCGGGCTATCGTGGAAGCCCACAAAGGCCGGATCTGGGCAGAAAACCTAGTCACGGGAGGGGCACGTTTCACCTTCACGCTACCGTTGGGAACACCCCCCACACTTCCTGATCTTTATGGAGAGGAAGAATCAACATGACAGAACACCCACCCGTCGTCATTCTGGTGGAGGACGATAAACACATACGCAGATTTGTCAGAACGACACTTGAAGCGGAAGGTTGCCAAGTATTTGAGGCGGACACGGTACGCCAGGGTCTCATCGAGTCAGGAACACGTAATCCGAATCTAATCATTCTCGATCTTGGGTTACCGGATCGAGATGGCATCGATTTCATCCGAGACCTGCGAGGTTGGTCCGAAATTCCGATTGTCGTGCTATCCGCAAGAACCGACGAGAAAGACAAGATTGCAGCCCTCGATGCTGGTGCCGACGATTACCTGACTAAACCTTTCGGGGTCGGGGAACTACTGGCCCGAATCAGGGTTGCACTACGTCGAAGCGACAAGAATGCATCTGGAAGTGCGTCCGTTGTTGAATTCGGCACAGTTCAGTTAGACTTGGCAAATCGTACTGTAAAGCGAAATGGAGAACCTGTTCACCTCACGCCCATCGAATATCGCCTTCTCAACCTATTCGTGCGCAACCCTGGAAAGGTCCTGACCCATCGCCAGATATTGCGCGAGGTTTGGGGACCTTCCCATGTTGAAAGCAGCCACTATCTGCGCATTTATATGAGACAACTACGGCACAAACTTGAGAAAAATCCAGCCAATCCACAATTTATCCTTACAGAAATCGGTATCGGGTATAGGTTGATGATTGAATAGAATGGTGGTGTTGCAATCAATTACACATCCCGGACAAGAACAGTAATTCTTGCCGTAAAAAATCATGGGGACATCATGTTCCCGAACGTCAGCTAAGCGATCAGATGCAAACGGCATTTTACAATTGGGTATTATCAAAACGATGAACCCGGCATTTTCAGAAATTCAATTTCTTCTGATGTTGATGCACGACCAAGAATTGCATTGCGGTGGGGGTAACGGCCGAAACGGTCAATAATTTCCTTGTGTCGCAGCTCGAAATCCAGGTTGCTCTCCAAACCGGGTGAGGAAAACAGGATAACCGCAATCTCATGAATTTTCGGGGACTCACTGTGCACGTAGGGCATGTATAGAAATGCCCTGTGGGTCGGATCAAGCTCTCGGTCAATCTTGTCGGCAACCGCCATTTGCGCCAGGGCCAGTGCAAGAGCATCGTGGGTAAAAGCTTCTGGGCGATCGCGATGAATATTGCGCGAAAACTGGTCAAGAACAATGATTTCTGCCAGCCGACCCTTGACGGACTCCCGCCACCCATAAAGTTCACAGCGTGTAGCAGAACAGTATAAATCCCCGAAGCGTGATTCAATATGGTGGTCAAATTCTTCCGATTTGGCCCACCATTGCTTAGGTGTAACCTCATCAAACCAGAAGGACAGGACTTCCTCCGGCATTTGCTGTGTCGAACCCATAGTAGTAGATACCCTGTATGTCCTTCGCAACCTGCAACCCGCAACAGAAAAGACACCAATGCATTCATTCAGGCTGAAATAGCATGAACATCCCCTCAGCCTGCTTTTCAGCCTTACCAGAAACTGTCTTAATCTCCTGGAGATTATTTCTCTTCCAGTTTAGTTGCCTACCAAATCCATGAAGACCCTTCCTGCAATCAGGCTGGATTGAGCAGATTTGGACCTTCGTTCTTAGGACATTACTTTCTCGATAGTCCGCAACTGTTACAAAAATACCAATTTGCTTACAAGTAAACCTTTTGGGCCTAATGATATAAATCATCTTCCTTTACAGGAGACCATCTCAGAGTAACTTTTGAATTAATCAAAATTAGGTCACCTCATTGTTTACCCTAACGCCAATGCAGTGGCTCCCCTTTAAGCCAGCAAATGACAATAAGCAATGCACTGAGCAGGGTTAGAACAATCAAAAAACGTATTGGATGAATGATCGGTGATAGAGTGATAACAGTCAATATCACAAAGAATGCATAAACAGTAAGTACAGCCCATCCTTGCCATGTAACGGGGAAAGCCCATCCCCAGCCATGACGTTTGGCTGGAAACCAGTACTTCAAATCATCTGCCATGGATAACCTCCAAGACTGTAAACCCAACTACAGCACATATCCCTATATATGGCATTCAACAGTTATCCATAACGACCTGTCTTGACTTAAGTAAACAGTAATCAAGGTCATGACAACTGGTTAAAGTTTAGAGTCTTAGGAAGCTAAGCACAGATTAAAGTGTGCTAACCTACTAAGATGATTAATAAAAACAGATATTATTTCCGTTCCCGAATCAGCGAGGCTCGATTTCGGCAGCCTGCAAGGTGCTTTTCCCTCGATTTTACGGCTACCAGTACTGCTGCACTGACTGGCATTTCGGTTCGATCTGTGAATAGCATTTATCTTAAAATTCGCCAGTGCATGACAAAAGTCTGCGAGGTGGCTACACCTCTTAAGGACGCAGTTGAAGTGGATGAGTCTTGTTCTGGTGCCCGTCGAGTCCGGGGAAAGCCTGAACGAGGCGCTTGGGGTAAAACGATCATATCCGGACTGTTGAAACGGCAGGATAAAGGTTATACCGGGATCGGGCCAGACTGCTCCAGGGCCACACTGCAGGGCATGATCAAGGGTCATGTAGCAGCCACCGTGATCCACTCCGACGGCTGGCGAAGCTACGACGGCCCGGCTGATATGGGCTTTGACAAGCACTTTAGGATACATCATGGGGAGAATGGGTTTGCGAACGGTGAAAGGCATATTAACGCTATCGAGTCTTTCTGGACCACTGCAAAACGCAGGCTGCCCAGGTTTAATGGCATACCCGAACATACGTTCTATCTGCACCTGAAAGAAACTGGATATCGCTTTAATCATCGCCGTGATAATCTTTACCTTGAACCACTCAGATAATTGAGACTGAACCCGCTTTAACTTTCTAAGACCC
>JAGWIG010000254.1 GCA_028873515.1 Pseudomonadota bacterium
TTGTGAGCGGCCCTTGATCTCTCAACAGAGTTTGTATCTGTGTTTTCAGAAAACGGTGAATTTTCATCTCATATCCCCGAGAAGATGGAATTAACGACGCCCAATTGAGCGCGCCTCTTTTCCCAATATTTGGCCTTTTTCTTGGCTGCCCTTTTCATCCGGAGTTCGGGAGATTTTCTTTCTCGTTCAATTCTTCGCCGCTCGATTTCTTCTCTCGATAATGGCTGCGGATAGGGAGCATCTTCTTCATTGCCGATTGCCCATATTTTAGGCTTATAGCCGGAAATCGCATTGCTACCCCAATCCAGCACGTAAACGTCTTTGTTGCTATGTGCGATTTTAAGGGCCTTAAGAACTGTGCTTCGAGGTATTTTTGCATATGCCTCAATTTCCAATGCGTGCATGGGTCCGCGAGTCCGCAGCGCATCTAATACCATCGGCAATCGCAGTCCTTTCGGACGTTTGGCGTTTGGCATCTTTCCCAATCCGAGATCAGTTGCCTTCTGAGCAATGCTTGAGACAGACCGATCCGCAAAATGCAAGGCTACTGATTTAACCGATGTTCGCAATTTCCACAGTTCGGTGAGTTTCTCAGTTTCCTCTTGCGTCCAATGTCTTGCACCCATATCACACCTCTTCGATTTCTATACCATGAACATGTAACATCAATTTCCGCTTGAGGATATAAGCCGGCGTCTTTACGCCCTTGACATCCTCAACATGCAGATTCCAGGCTTCATCCATATAAACGAAATCGGCCACATAATGTGCCGCTCGCTCTTTCCCACATTTGGGGATGATTTCGTATCGAACCTGTTCGCGCAACGCTGAAATCTTTCCAGAACGCTCGAGCAATTGAAGTTCCAATGCTCGTTTGGCTTCGCGCTTAGAAGCATACTGGCCAACCTTGACGTTGCGGTACTTACTCATGCGCCCATCGCCCCGAATCTTGGTTCTGCAATCTCGACTTCGCATTGCGTGGCAAGTTGCCAGCCCAGCCGAGAGATTTCATGCGCCAGCGCGCGTGTGCGCTCGGTCGGCCCCTTGCAATTCGACTCGCCGCACTCGCGTACCTTGCGCTCGAGGTCGATCAGTAGTTGGCTGGTATTCGTCATCGCTTGCTCCATTTTTCACAGGTGTGATGCCCAGTTACAAAGCGGTAGACGGGCAGGAATTTGCAATTGCGTAGCCCAAACGGGTAAATGCGCTTGTTGTCGGCCACGGATTTATGCGCGTGT
>JAGWIG010000097.1 GCA_028873515.1 Pseudomonadota bacterium
AATTAAAAGCCATTATTGAGCTGCTTTCAATCTAGCCACAAACCTTGGCAATGGACTATAATCAGTAAAACGGAGCGTGGCGCAGTCTGGTAGCGCACTTGCATGGGGTGCAAGGGGTCGGAGGTTCGAATCCTCTCGCTCCGACCAAAGTATTCAAGTAGTTAGGCGCATCATATCTGCGTGATGCGATTAGAGTATTAGCCGTTTGGCTTATACTTTTCCTGATTATTCTATTTTTGGTAGCTTGAGAATCACTTCACTAACAGGTATCTGACGGGTGCGGATGTAGCCTCGGGTGGTTGCTGCATCGGTGTGGGCGAGAGCTGTTTGTAGCTGTGATTCTAGGTACCCCTTGTTAGTGGCATCCGTAGCAGCCTTGGCCCGTATATCCTTTAAAGTTACTCCTTCGATATTTACCCGCTTGCACGCGCGTCTGAAAAGACTACCTATTCCATTTGCAGAGTAAGGCTGACCATGCTCTGTGTGGATAAGATATATGCTCCGCATTTTGCTGAGGTCTTTTAATTTTGCAAACACCTTTTGCATATCATCGCTAATTGGAATCAGCACCTTTATACCACTTGTTCTTTCAGTTTTACTGGGTTTGAACATGATGCCATCATCTTTGATTTGATCCCAGCGCAAAAGGCGTACATCAGTCCCCCTTTGGTATAGTAAATAGAGAAGATCCATATAGCACTGAACCATCTCTCCGGTTCTTGTTGGTTTTCCATCATTTCCGAAGAGTAAGGCCTTTTTTATCTGGTTATATTGTTTGTCTGTCATATAGACATCTCGTTTGGGGGGCGTGGATAGGGAAATTTCCCGTGCAGGGTTGCTGTTCACGATTCCGCGACGACATCCCCATTCAAAGAACTTTGACAGGTAACTGCGATAGACCTGTGCTGCTCTCCGTCCTTCCCATTGATCAAGGAAAACGGCTATATCAGCGGGGACAATTTGAATCATGTCAAAATCGGCAAAACCGTTTTCGATCACACCAAGGACGGATATAAGTGATTTGGTACTGTTTCGCCAAATTTGTGCTCGTGCAGGATCCGGATGGGTATTTGCATCCCGTTGCTGGATGAGTGTTGTTCGCCATTTGTTGAACCAGATACAGAAATCTCCAGGTCCTTTGGGATGATTTACATGGCCTAGCAAAGTATTCAAAAATTCTCGTGCCTTGAACTCCCCGTCTGAAATGGGGCAAAGGATATGCCATTTGCTGAGTTTGCCACTTCTTGGATCAAGGATCGCTTCAGGAGCGAAGTAAGAATATTTGCCACGTCTTATATAATTCGGCTTCCGGTCAGAGTTTTGGAAGTATGACGATGTCTCATTTATTTTCTTTCATCCTGACAGTAGGACGGTTCACCCTGGATTCATTAGAGTTAGGCAGGATCCCGAGATATTTCTCAAGCAGTTTTTGATAACATTCTGCAGTCAATATTGGTCCATGCCGGTCGAACGGTACTTCAACTCCCAGGCGATCTCTGAACCAGGCCACCTGAGAGCTTTTGCGCTTGAACCCAGTAAGTTCGAAAATCTGATTATTGTCGAGTCTCATAGAGTCTCCGTTTCTATTTTCTATCAATATTAACCATATGCATGCTATTGAAATAAAAATCTATTTCATTAATCCTTTGCATTTTTCACTATTCATTACAACTTCATCCTTATCGCAAATACGCATAAATAATGTCCAGCCGGAAATGCCCCAATTCTTCAGACAAAATCTTTAAAGCATCTTGTTTAGACTTGATGGGACCATTTTCCGAAATTAAGTTAACCAATACTTTCAGTCTCCATTTTGCGTAGCTGTGGCGCAAACCATGTCCGCCCCTGGACCATCCCAGAGCTGACTTGCTCGCTGTGCTGAAGCTTTGACTCCATGCATGACCTAGCCCAATGTTGTAATGGGATAAATATCTGATTTCTCTATCGGAAACTACAATGGGGACTAATCTTCTCGTTTGTTCAAGGGTTTTGACTAGCCATCGGGGTACTGCAACTTCTCTAACAAGTCCCCCTTTGCCTACTACCGTATAAAGTTCAAATTGAGAGTTCATTCCAGAAAACCTTCGTTCATCCCAGTGTCGATGTTGCGAAGGCTCTCGTTCATCCCTGGGAAGCATGGTTGCAGCCTCGTGAGCCCGAATTCCGGAAAAAAATGCCAGCCAGGTCGTGATTTGGTTCCTTTTTTCCTGATGGTTAACAATAGTTTTAAACTCATCATACCTATAACTGCGTTTTGTCAAGACATTGGGATTCATGGAGCGTAAAACAGGCAGTTCCTGTTGAAAGACTAGTTGCAATGCCTGTCTTTCCTGATTAAGTGTTTTTTGCTTTACCCACTCCGTTCTTTCTTCCAGATATGAATTCAGATTTAGGAGGTTGGCACGCCATTCAGGGGAAATACCGTTCATCTCACACCAAGCCAGATACTGGGCCAGGCAGCTCCGGTAGTTCCTCTCCGTTCCTATCGACGCGATTTTTCCTCGGAATTTCGCTTCAGCCTTGATGAGGCCGTGTTCGACATGTCTGGATAAAATCCTGCGTGCTTCATGCATAAGGTTCAGATTTTTTTTCATTTCACAACTCCTCCAAGGATTTATGAAATCTCCAGACCGTGGTTCGTGTGCAGTGAACTTCATCCTTGTATTTATGATTCAAGTTATTTGTAATTTGTTGATATGACCAATCCAAACTCCGGTAATGTTGAATAAGGCTTGCGTAGGGTTGCAGCTTGGATTTGCGATTTCTGGTTTTACGGCAAGCGTTCAAGGGAATGTCGGTGTGTTCCTCGGCATCAGGCCCATTTTGGTAAATGTTTAAAATTTCAGACTGGTTGCTGGATTTCATATATATCTCCTTAAAAAAAATGGTTGAAACAGATAAAAAACTAGTAAGACCAACCTGGACAAGCTAGGTTCGCACCCCCCCCAAAAATGGCGGCACTTCCCCCGGGTTTGAAATGGACAATGCATCCCGGGGGCGGGAGATGCATGCAAATTCATTGCATCAAACAAAAAAAATTTGACGAATTAAGTGTTTTTTGATGAGTGGCCAGAGAAGGGCCTTCGTTGGTATCGCTAATTCAGGATCTTGAATTAGCTAGCTGTTCGATCGCAGAACGATTCGTTGTCAGCCGTTGTTTTGATGTCAAGAAGTAGTAAACAATGAAAATTGTTGGTAGCCAATCAGGAAGATTGTTACCGTTAGCGTGAATGAAACCACAGAAGGGTTTATGGTTTATTGTGATTCGTGCAAGACCGGGTGTGCGAAGAAGTGCCATCCTTGTCCCAAAGATTCTGGACATAACTACACCTTCGACTTGCTATCGTTGGTTCACATTATAATTCTGTAAGCCATTATGCTTGATAGAAAACAACTGGTTTTATTATCAAGCTTCTAATTTTGGCAGAAGCCAAATGGATTCTTGAGTCCGCAAGACCGGTTAATGCTTTTACAAGATAATTAATTTCATTTCGTTTTGCAAGGGTTGCATCGTTAAACGCAACAAAAAATTCAATCATGGCTTTTTTTATTTCTTTTGATGAGTTGGAAGTGTTGCGTTTCAAGCGTTGTTTGAATGATAAAAATAATAGGATAATAAAGAAGTTACGCTCATAATCAGACCCTGACACAGCAGGATATAAAGGTGTTGGCTAGAGGCGTGCTGGATCAGCAAATAGGGATAGCGACAGGGGATGTCTGGATCATTTATCCGCCGGGATTCTCTTTTATTGAATATCCTGAGCATACCCAGCCGACATGAGATAACGGGAACAAGAATGGATGAGCATGACAAGATTGCGATCCATTTCATCATGCTTCGGGGTGATGCAGTTATGGTAACGATGCGGATTTATCCCATGATGATATAGCCAGGATTGGACGGGTCGCGGTCAGGAGGAATGAGCGAGGCAAGGGGTTCGGAAAGAAATTGATGCTTGAGGACATTCGATATGCAGAGGAACCAGGTTTTGCTTCCATTAACCTTGATGCCCAGATTTCCTCCATTCCTTTCTATGGTAAATTGGGTTTTGTAGGGAAGGGGGAAATATTCGATGATGCCGGCATTCCCCACAGGCATATGACACTTAAGTTTCGTTAAATTTCCAAATATATTCCCCCATAAGGCATTGCCAATTTAGATTACTTTCATGGTATTCATATCTGCTATATATCGTCGATATTTCCATATACCTGCCTACATATAAATCGATTGCTTGTTTGCAGAATAGATCTGGAAGCTGCCAGAGACATTGTCAAAGCCTCGTATCGGGGAACTCGTCCAAGGTTGGAATTTGTGTCCAGCTTGAGCATCTGAACTAGATGGCAGCCAGATGCAAATGACTATAAAGTTTGATATTCAACTGCATATTGTGATTCATGAATTGGACTGTTTATCGGCCAAAGCGGACTCTATGGCTGGCCTCTTGATATGTCCTTTATACTGACCATTGCGGTCATATCCATATTAAAGATAGAAAGTGCCTAGTAAATCAGGGGCGATTCATCTTAATCAGGCGGGCCGCGCCAAAGGGGAGATTCAGAAATAAAGAATTGCAACTCTTCAGCTCACTCAGTGCCGGCTCTCACTAGATGGATTTCCATATTGATTGACCCTATTAGTTCCGCTACTAGCTAACCAAACAACTACAGGAATGATCCCGATAACTGTCAGATAAAGAAGTTGGAGCCAGCCACTATGATTTGTATCGTGAAGTCTTCTTGCTCCAGCCGCAAAAACCGGAAAACAAAATATCAGACTGACTATGAATGCAAGCGTGCCAGATTTATCAACTATAGCCGCCCCCCAACTAAGCAGAACAGTAAACAGATAAAACCACCAATATTCGGTTCTTGATGCTCTACCGTTGAAGTTGAAAAAATTAGAAAGGCAGATTTCAATTGCTTCGCTAAAAGTAACTTTGCACGCAACGGGAATTATCAGCAATTCCCTATCGATTACTACTTTCTCCACCTCGATAGCAAATCCACAATTAGAGCAAAAACCGGCCCCATCTGGAGTCGTAGTTCCACATTTTGTGCAAATCATCACATAGCCCCCTTGTACATTGCTCTGATATGCCTATGACTATCATCGACATGAAATAGGCAAATAGATTGCCGCTATCTCATTACTCGAACATTTCCAGCTAATTGTATTATCAGAAGATTGAGACGGTATTATGAGAATCTTTTTTCCATTAATTTGAGGGAGAACATTAGCCCCAAATGTTACGGTAATAATTGCATTATTGGGATTGACGTATATGTTTGACACATACTTATCTAAGGTATTGGAAAACCCCGTCACCGCCAAATTAACAGGAATTTGACCTGTCCTAAGATAATATTTCTCGACAGCTTGGGAAGCTTCAAATCCCTGGTTCACCCCCTCTACTACTTTAGCCTTTGCCGTATAGTTGCTGTATGCGGGAATTGCAATAGCCGCCAAAATTCCCAAAATAGCCACCCCAGCGAAAATCAATACAAAAATTAGCGCCACATTACTAGTGCCCCCCTTTCCGTACAAAATCCCAAGTTGGGTGGAACGATCAGGAGTGAGCGCAATAACTTCCGAAATCTTCTTCTTTGCGTGCTTATAGAAAAGGGCATTTGCGTACAACGGAGGGAATATGAATAACCCAACCCAAAAGAGTAGATAAATAATCCCAGCATAAGTATCAACTGACTTTCCAGCTACTGCGGAAACGATTCCTAAAGGAATCCATACGAGATAAGGAAGGAAAAAATAGATGACCGCATATAGCCACATTTTTCGGTAAAGGAGCCAATAAAATGTCACAAAAAATGCAGGCCAGTGCCAAGAAACGTCCAGCTTTCCTTTATTTTCACGCTGGGAAAAATACCTTAAATAGTAGTCCTGGTTTTTAGGGCCTAAAAAAGCCTTATAGAGCTCTTCTACATTCTCTTGCTCCCCTTCTGTTCTAGGGGATGACGATTGTTGACTTACGTCATGCTGATCTGAAGAGGTTGGCAATGAAATTTGAGGCAAATTATTTTCGACTGAAGCCCCGCATTTTTGACAGAACTTTGCAGCGGGCGTCAACTCGGCCCCACACTTATCACAAAACATAGCTATCCCCCTGAATATTATTATGGGTCTTAGGAAGTTAAGCATAGATTAAAGTGTGCTAACCTACTAAGATGATTAATAAAAATATATATTATTTCCGTTCCCGAATCAGCGGGACTCAATTTCGGCAGCCTGCAAGGTGCTTTTCCCTCGATTTTACAGCTACCAGGACTGCTGCACTGACTGGCATTTCGGTTCGATCTGTGAATAGCATTTATCTTAAAATTCGCCAGTGCATGACAAAAGCCTGCGAGG
>JAGWIG010000255.1 GCA_028873515.1 Pseudomonadota bacterium
TTTCGCTCTTATATACTAGACTAGCTGGGATGCCCGGCGTTGCCCGGGAGTTTGCAAGAGGGGGCCAATGTTGTCAACATTAGGTTACGGCCTCGGGATCAACCTGGGCCCTCCGGGCCCAGGATTGACCCTCGGACCCGCTGGGGGGGCCCTGCGGGCCCCTCTGGTCCTCTGGACCGCAGGGTAGATGAATGGCACCCCTGGAAAGTTGTCGACATCAGGTTACGCCTCGGGATCAACCTGGGCCCTCCGGGCCCAGGATTGACCCTCGGACCCTCTGGGTCCTCTGGACCCAGGGTACATGAATGGCACCCCTGAAAATTTGTCAACATCAGGTTACCGCCTTGGGATCAACCTGAGCCCTCCGGGCCCAGGTTTGACCCTCGGTGGGCCCTGCGGGGTCCCATTTTGTCAACCCACCCAAAGGTGGGCACTCCTTAAGAGTTGGGGTCCCGCCGACCACTTTTTTTTTCTTAAACCATGGGTGGGGAACAACTTTGCCCCCATGAAGTTTGTCTCCACCTGGCCTCGTTCAGGCACTTTGTGTAGTGCCGGGACCCAAAATCTGCCCCCTGCCCCCCCTTGTGGACCCAAATTGGGTTCTCACCCACCGGCCACCTTCCCCCGACCCAACTGAGGCACCCGGAGGTGGTTGCACTCAAAAAAGTTCAAAACCCACAGAGGGGGCCCCCCTGGACCCCACCAACTTGGCCGAGTGCAGTGGGGGGCCGGCGATGTCAACGGGTGATGCCGATCGGGTTCTGGGACCCCCCAGACCCCCAATCAGTTTTCAGAACCCCCAAAAGTGGCTGGGAACTGCCACTTTGGGACCCCGGCCACCAGAGGGGGGGGTCTGGGGGGGCGTCTCGGGGGCCTAAAACCTGCTCAGGGTGAGTCCGGATCACCCCGCGAAGGTTTGGAGTGGATCCGTCCAGCCGTTTGGATTTCCATAAGCCGCAGACATCCAGACAGACAGACAGACATCATTTCGCTCTTATATACTAGACTAGCTGGGATGCCCGGCGTTGCCCGGGAGTTTGCAAGAGGGGGCCAATGTTGTCAACATTAGGTTACGGCCTCGGGATCAACCTGGGCCCTCCGGGCCCAGGATTGACCCCAAACCTTCGCGGGGTGATCCGGATTGGCCAGAGCCAGGTTTGTGGCCCCCGAGACGCCCCCCCAGACCCCCCCCTCGGGTGGTCGGGGTCCCAAAATGGCAGTTCC
>JAGWIG010000098.1 GCA_028873515.1 Pseudomonadota bacterium
TAAATAACACCTTGTTGCAAACATATAATTTTCAGCGCAGAATTTTTACACAGCAATTTATTTTTAGAAGAAATTTCATGCCAGCTATTAATAAAGGGGGGTTTCATGGATACAGGTAAAGAATGGGCCGAATTGTGCGATAGATACAGGCTCGTCAATGACGAATACCAAAGCTGTTGGATTGCAGTTACAAATAAGTTCCGTTCCATAGCAAATGGAACATCGCACGAAAATCCAACTGATGAAGAGCTTGAGCGCTGCGGAAAATTACACGATGAACGGGATGCCTTGGATAGATCCATGCATTTATTCATGCAAAAGCATTTCGGTACTGATATATAACGCTTCAACATATTTTCCCATCAAATAAGTGACACGCAGGCGAACGACTATTGATATCAGTTCCATAGGAACGGGTTGCCTTGACACGATCACACTTATAAAATTTCCGGTTGCCACCTGTCTGATAACAATGCCTGCAGTGCCGACATTTAAAACCTTTCGGCCCGGTGCCGGGCTGTGCAGGATAAGCCGATGCACGATAGTGTTTCGGTAATTCTCCAAAAAGGTCGGAAGATTGATTCATCACCCTTCCCATTCCTTGCTGGGTCGCGTTGACGATGTGGATTTATTCATGCGGTAGCCTCTTGTTGCCTCATTGGATGATAATTGGCTGACACCAATACCTTTGCCATTACAGGGCTGACACTATTCCCACACATACGAACCTGTGCGCTCTTTGATAAAAGTTTTCCATTAAATGGGATGCTGATGCGATAGGAGTCAGGAAATCCTTGGGCACGATATAGTTCACGCGGCTCAAGCATCCTCATGCCAATATCAACTATCTGATAAGGCTCACCGTGAACCATTACTAAACCAATTCGGTCTTTAGTTGTAACAGTAGGCATCGGGTCAATGGGTGAAACTCCATCTTTCTCATTGCCGTAATATTTGATAAGAAAGGTCCTGACTTCTTCAATATGGCTAGGTTCTTCAGTGTCGTGGCCGCATTTTGTTAATTTGCTTGCAACGATTGAGGCTTTGCCATTTCCTGATCCAGTTATGGTTCCTATAGGCTCGGATGCAGAAGATCCGATTGAGGCTCCGAAATCACGTTGGACATGGGCAGAAACAAGAGAATGATGATCGATTGAAGTTATTGTGCCGAGCGGTTTATCCGACTCTTGGCCAACTACACCGCTATAGTGTTTAGCCATAAAAGATGAAACGAGTGCATGTTTCTGCCCTTGTGCTACAACGGTACCAAGAGGCTTATTCAAATCGAGAGATCGCGGAGATTGCCCTTCTCGCTCTCCGTATCCTGTCTGGATCATTGTTGGCATGACAAGCAGATGCTCGGCTTTGCTAGTAATGGTCGTTAATGGTTCGGTTACTGAGCTACAATTTTTACCGTTTCCTCCGGTCTGGCCGATTCTGGTAATGGTCGGCGACACCAAACCAAACCGATTCTCTGCGGTTTGAGTCCGCAGCGGTTCATTCATGGATGAACCCCTGAATTCATCTTTTTTCTGGCCATAGTAGGAGACAATGAACGGCTTGGGATTGTTCACCACATATCGCATGATGCCTTTCGCAATCCGGCGGCAGGTGTTACCTGCTAAAGGTCTTGTGCGCTCAAAGATGGATGGACAAGGGATAGACCAGTCAATGCAGTCCGCAGCGGTCTTGAATGGTTTCAATCCCTTTTTCTTGCCGTGTGTCGGTGCTGGCCACACAATCGGCAGGCCGTCACAACGGGCAATCAGGAACAGACGCTTACGAATGGTGGGCGCACCATAATCACACGCGCGAAGCTCTTTCCATTCCACCGCATAACCTAGTTTGCGCAGTTCTTTCACCCAATTCTGAAATGTCTGCCCCTTTCGCTTGGGGCACGGCATGTTATCGGCAGTCAATGGGCCCCACGTCTTAAACTCTTCCACGTTTTCCAGAATGATGATGCGCGGTCTGACCTTTTTCGCCCATCGAATAACGATCCAAGCTAAGCCACGTATCTTTTTCTCTACTGGCTTGCCGCCTTTGGCTTTTGAAAAGTGCTTGCAGTCTGGCGAAAACCAAGCCAGCCCTATTGGTCTGCCATGACATACTTCAACTGGATCAATATCCCAAACACTCTCGCAAAAATGCTTTGTTTGAGGATGATTAGCCATGTGAAGTGCGACCGCTTCAGGATCATGATTGATTGCAATATCAACATGCCGTCCAGTAGCCATTTCAATGCCTGAACTTGCACCACCACCACCAGCAAAGTTATCTATGATAAGTTCATCATCCAAACCGATAATCAACTGTTTTGGAGGGAAGGCTGCTGTCATTTTTATATGTTTCTTTTAATATGTTCTTCAGTCCACTTGATTCTTAGTGGTAAAATTCCACGGCTTTTAGTCATGCTGATAAAAACCTAAATAGTTAAATTACAAAATAGCTAATCTGCGAACGGCCCTGGCTCGCAGCTCGTTGCCGGTGTTGCCGTAACCCTGGTAGCCATCGTAGAAGTCCTGACACCAGGCGTAATTCCCATCCTCAATATGTTGTGAAGAACTCCAATATAATGAAGATTCAAAAGTCTGTTCCGCTCCGGACTTGAATAATTCAGCCTGAGTCTGAAGAGGAAATTCAGGGGTATAAGGACGGCTTGGAACTATGGACGACAAATTAATGCCGGATCGAGCCCAACAGGAATTCTTTTCTGTAGAGGGTTTCAGATTTCGGTAGATAACCTCGAGCTCATCCATGCTGGGTATATACCAATCTTCGTGGCCATCCATGCGAAGATTGAGCGCCCATTGAGCTAATTCACTTCCCTCCTCGGCCATGGCACGGGTGTTTGCCAATCCATCATTGAAAGACTTGGCTCCCGGAACATCCTTGTAATCAGGAATCCAGATAGTCGATTTGTATTCACCGGTTGACTTTGGGGCGACGATTAAAGCGAAGGCCTGCCCGTCGTCAAGACGAATATGCCCAGCGTAAAAGCCACCATCTCTTGCAACCCCGGGACGCTCAAAAGTTTCGGTATTCATGATTTCCCTTTCTCACATTAATTTATGTATTCGGTTGCCCGTCTTTCCGGGCTGTCACGACTGTTGGATTCTCCGAGGGCATCGGACTTTACTGCGCCACCCAACGTTGTTCTCTCTGTGCGCTTCGGCTGGGTATACATTAAGCTCTAGCAGCAATACTTTTTTCCATGACGGCGCAAACACCTGGATAATTCATGTCCCCCTTGAGTGCTACGGCTATCTTGTTCAGAGCAATCATATTCGCATCGATAACGGTATGGGAAACCTGACCTGCAGCAACGGCCTTGATCAAGGCCATCTTGTCGGTTATTTCGGCATGCCAGATTTCACGTGTGGAAATACCAGATGCCTTTGCCTTTGGTTGCACTGCAGCGATTGGCTGCGTAAAAGTGGCCTGTTCCTGAAGCATGGCAGCCTTTTCTTCATTCCCTTTCTCAAGCTCTATCGTAGCAAATTTATTCAGCCGCTCACGTTCCTTACGCGCATGTGCTTGTGCTTGTGCTTCCGCTTCGCGCAGTTTTTGATCCATTTTGGCGTGATAACTCCCAATGGCGAGTTTGAGAATGGCTTCGGCCTGTTCGAGCATCTGGAGCGGTGGATTGAAAAGCCCCATGATCTGCTTTTTCACTTCATCAAGCGGTCCGGTTATGGCTCTACGTTTCTCATCCAGTTCTTTTGCACGCGCCTTGATTTTCTTGAGTTCATCTGCAGCCATTGCATACATTTCATGACTGTCGATTTCATAACATTTCGCAATTTCAAGAATACCTGCAGCTTCTCCATTGAGTCTTGCCGCTTCATCTGCACCACGTGCGGGTAAAATATTTAGATCATTCATTTGTACCATTTCATTCTCCAGTTATAGATTTGCAGACACGATAGAAATACGCTGAAACTCATACGATCCGTGTGCGGATGCAGACGATAGGTTCCATCCGGTTTAAGCTGCACGTCATATCGATTCTTGTAATCACCGATTCCCATAGCGTTGGCAGCTTCGTAATATGCGGAGGTTTGCACATCGAATTGAGGGCCTGTGACGGAACCGCTCTTGATATCAATCAAAACCTTCTTCTTGCCCATCACGCCCGCCCGATCCAAGGTTCCGGCATAGCGATATTTGTCGTGATAGACCTTCAGTTCGATGTGCTCGGCGACAAATCCGGTGTCAAGCTTGAATGCTTTCCATGCTTCCAGATAAGGCACCAGAACCGGATCGAGCGCTGCTTCATCGAGGTCATCTAGATCGTAGAGTTCAGTTGCCAGATGAACCTCTGTGCCACGGTCTGCAGCGGCTCGCAGGACATGGGCCGGAACACCGGAGAAATCCGTAAGCGATTCGATAATCGTTGTGACGCTTGGAATTTCAATATCATTCCAGTAATACCGATGCCCCTCTTCCTTGAAGATAAGGCTCATTATTCAGGGTCCTCAATCCATTTCAGGGCATCGTTGACTTTGCTGAATGGCAACGCTTCTATGGATTCAATCTCGAATGCTTGACACATTTCGGCTTCGGTAATCCCGGCATTGTTGAGTTTTGCCTTTAGAATTTTTACCTGATTTTCAGAAACGGGACGCACTGAATCAGCTGTAACGGGTTCCTGTTTATGCTGGGACTGCGAACGGCGTTGAGGAGGTTTTACACCAACACTTTTGACGACTTCTCCTGTCGCACCATCAATGATGGATGAATTATCGAAATCCTTGCCCTCCATTTCCTCCGCAGTGGGTTGAGAACCAATTTCCGGGAATCCTTTACGAAGAGCCTGAGCTTCTGCGCATTTTGCGATTTGCGCATACGGGCGCTTGAACCACATGGCATTTGGCGCAATGCTTTTTTCCTTTCCTCCCTTCATTGCGTAATTTTCTTTCCAGAATTCACGGGCCGTAAATTCTGCAATACTGCCATTTGGTAATAATCTCCTCACCGTGACTCGACACCATCTTGGATAATTTATTTCGCAGCCATCGAGTGTCTCTGTTATCTCTTCACCATACTCAGGCTCACTGATACCGGCATATTCTGCGCCCTTCCCTGCACGAGCCGCCTGAATGCGATAAAGCCCGATTCCAGGCATGATGACATCGCGCCATTCGTACTCACCTGTCCTGGCATCTTTCACATTCATTGGCACGATATGCACTGGTTTTTGCATCGGATCAAGATTTGATGCATGGCAATATCCGATAACTAGCTTGATCGATTCATCCTTCGCACCTGGATACAGGCTGTTTTTGAGTACCTGTATCAATTCGGATTCATTAAGCGCCGAAATTGGCGCGGATTTTTGTGCAACTAATGCATTACTCATTTGATTCCCCTATGCTATTGAGGCTTGGCCTCTAATTTGCAAAACTCTCTATGTTCCAGCTGCGCTCTCGCCGTTTCCCTTGCTACCTCAATTCGGACACGTGTAGCTGTATCAATGGGAATGACAAGCCGTTCTATTGTCCTGATCCCGTAATTTTCCTGAATGTCGATAGGTATTATCATTTCCGCTTTCTCCAAAAATCAGGATGATTGTTGCCATGATGAACATCCCCAACAGGATCAAATCAAGGTCATGCCACATTTTTATCTCCTTTTTTAGCCATCGCCCTCGCCTGAGCTATAGCCAGATCCAGATCCAGATCCATACCCATAACCATCGCCAGAGTCATATCCATCGCCAGATCCAGATCCAGATCCATACCCATCGCCTGAGCTATAGCCAGATCCAGATCCAGATCCAGATCCATACCCATCGCCAGAGCCATAGCCAGAGCCAGAGCCAGAGCTTTCGATATCATCTGCAATCAGGCTGACCATACCGGCACTCCCTCGATTGAAGCCCTTGCTTTTTCAGTGCAAGGGATAATTTCAATGGCTTCAAGCAGAAGGATTTCTTCCAGAGATGTAGGAAATTTGCACTTGTCAGGTTTTGATGTTCCTTCAACTGCGAGCTGCGACAGACTGGCTGCACCATCCCAGTACCAGATTCGTCGTGCATCGATTAGCACGACTTCCTGTCCGTCGCGGGACTTGAGAACTCCGGCGTGGACACCGGCCGAATAAGTGCGAACAATTACATATTTTCCTAACATTTTATTTCTCCTTTTATTAGATCATTAACTCAAAAATAGCTTGATGCAGATAAGTTATTATTTCGTACCGATTGGGTAAGAATGTGCCACGCGTAATGACTCGACCCTCCTTGTTTCTCCAGATTACATAAGCGTAACTTATATCCTTGTTTTCC
>JAGWIG010000099.1 GCA_028873515.1 Pseudomonadota bacterium
CTTCGCCTCTCCGCCAAATTTCGCCGCCAATACCTTCGTGATCGCCGCCGTCAGCGTCGTCTTCCCATGATCCACGTGCCCAATCGTACCCACGTTCACGTGCGGCTTGGTCCGTTCAAATTTCGCTTTAGCCATGTCTTTGTCCTTGAGTGCTCTTTTTAAAGTAACCCGACCAAATGATGGAGCCCATGACGAGATTTGAACTCGTGACCTCTCCCTTACCAAGGGAGTGCTCTGCCCCTGAGCTACATGGGCGCTACCCGCCTGCAAACCGGCTTTTCAACATGCCATCCGGGCATTTGACGCCATTTTCCACCACGCTACACAATTCTGGAGCGGGTGAAGGGAATCGAACCCTCGTCATAAGCTTGGAAGGCTTCTGCTCTACCATTGAGCTACACCCGCAAAATGCGGCTTTCCGACTGATTGCCTTGACCCGGCCCAGGAATTATCCGTGGTGGAGGGGGAAGGATTCGAACCTTCGAAGGCAGAGCCGGCAGATTTACAGTCTGATCCCTTTGACCGCTCGGGAACCCCTCCAAATAAACCGCAAATTATCGTTCCTTTGGGGCTCCCTGTCAACACCCAAACACTATAAGGATAAGCGCTCTGCGTGGTGCAGCAGATGTTCGGAGATAAATGTCTGGATAAAAAAGTAACTATGATCGTAGCCTGGCTGCATACGCAGGGTCAATTTCTGACCAGAAGCCTTACAGGCTTCAATGAAAAGATCAGGTCTTAGTTGTTGCGTTAAAAAACGATCTTCAGAGCCCTGATCTACTAGAATCTCACATTCAAGTGACTTGCGACGCACCAGTTCAGAAGCATCATTTTCCTGCCACAACGCTTCATTATCTCCAAATAATTGGGAAAAGGCCTTTATACCCCAAGGAACCTTCGAGGCAGCGCACATGGGAGAAAACGCGGAAACCGAACGAAAGCGCTCCGGATACTTCATGGCGCAAATCAATGCACCATGACCGCCTACTGAATGCCCCAGTATTCCCGTTCGCTTACCGTCGACCATAAAATGTTCTTCAATAATTCCGGGAAGTTCTTCTGCCACATAACGCTGCATATTATAGGCCTTGGACCAGGGTGCCTGCGTTGCATTCACATAAAAACTGGCTCCCTTACCAAAATCCCAGCTCGCATCTTCTCCAGTGATGCCTGCATTACGGGGGCTGGTATCCGGGCAAACCAGAATCAGGCCCAGTCGCGCCGCATGTTCTATGGCCCCACCTTTTGAAAGAAAAGTTTCTTCATTGCAGGTCAGCCCCGCAAGAAAATAAAGCACGGGCATCCTGCCTGATCTTGACTGAGGTGGCAAATAAACCATACAGCGCATGCGATCATCACAGGATGTCGACACATGACTCAAGCGAATAACCTCGCCCCCGAAGCAGGCAAATTTTTCCATAACACGGATTTGCGTCGTCACAGCCTTACCTCCCGCATTTCAGGATTGAAGTGGGTGTTACAATTAGATCAAGAAATAAATCATGGGGCTCCATGGGCACTTCATCAACCATTTGCAAATCAAGTGCAGCCCCTACACAAAAAGGTCGCGGTTCCAGTGAGGCCAGAAGCCGATCATAAAATCCTGCACCATATCCCATCCTCCCACCACGCAAATCAAATACGGATCCAGGTACCAGAATAAAATCGATGCCAGAAAACTGGGCCTGCGGACATACACCGGGATCTGGCTCAATAATTCCCCAGGCGCCTGGAACCAGATCCCTGCCAAGATCCTTAACCTGATAAAGAGACAGGGTTTTGTCCAGCTTGTTCACACGAGGCAACAAAAGCGTTTTCCCATCATGAAGAACCTGGGAAAGAAAAGTCAGGGTATCCATTTCACTACGAAAGGATGTATAGGCCAGCACCACTTTGGCCCTAACATATTCGGGCAAAGAACACAAACGTGCACAAACCACTTTCCCGGCTTCAGCAAGGGTTTGGCGGTCAAGCGCATCCCGCTTCCCAAGAACAGATTCACGCAACTCCTTCTTGCGCAGGAAAAACGTGTCATTCATTCAAGAATACCTGTCTGTTGACGGCAAGCCTTCACTACGTGTTTAGCCAGTACGGAAGTCGTTACAGAACCCACACCTCCTGGAACCGGGGTAATCATTGATACCCGATCCAGACAGCCCTCAAAATCCACATCACCACATAGTTCTCCCCGTTCATCCACATTTATTCCCACATCAACCACGACAGCACCTGGCTTAACAAAATCCCTTTTTACCATACGGGCACGGCCTACAGCAGCTACAATAATATCTGCTCGTGCCATTTCTTGTGCTAAGTCAAGTGTTCTCGAATGGCAGATCGTAACTGTCGCATCCTCACTCAGCAGTAAAAAAGCAACGGGTTTGCCGACAACCATCGATCTACCTAGAACAGCAGCACGGCGACCTTTCAACGGAACCTTGTAAAATTTGAGCATTTCCATGACTGCTGTTGGCGTACAGGGTGGAAATCCACTTGGATCCCCTTCCACCAGCTTCGCGACATTTACCGGGGAAAAGCAGTCCACGTCCTTTTCAGGGCGGATGACATGCTTGATTACCCCTTCATCAAGCTGGCCAGGCAAAGGTCGAAACAGTAGAATTCCGTGCGTCCCAGGATCCTGGTTTATTCCTTCCAATGCCTTGATAAAAATTTCCTGACTAATGTTTTCAGGCAACTCACATACTCGCACAGCGAGCCCGATCTGTTCGCACCGCTTAAGTGCGCCACGCTCATAAGCCAGATCATCACCTCGTGCCCCAACCCTGATTATCGTAAGACCTGGCACTATACCCCGCAATTTCAGGCCTTGAACTTCACGAGCCAAATCAGCTGAAATCTGTTCGGCTACCGGTTTACCCTTAATAATTTCACCCACAATTTCTCCTCAACTTTTACTTCCCTATGCCAGTGCCGACTCAACGCTCGCATATACCCTATCCGCGACTATCTTGCCTTCTTCGACTTGCCTGTGCACGGTTTCACGCATGCGTTGAACAAATACCTTATCCTTAATCATGGCAAGATTAACGGTCACATTAAGTTCACCACAAATGAGGGCAGCCTTTAGAAACTGTACGCCACAACCCACGTCGGAAATAACCAGCCTTGAACCTCGATCAACAATTGCGGCATGGAGATCAATAGCTTTCCTGCACACTTCGACAATACGTGCCGGAACTGAGCAGGCATCCTTGAGGGCCTGTTCAAGTACCTGTTCCCGTTTTGTTTTCTCGGCTTCTGTCCCTTGAGGCAAACCATAAGCTCGGGACAAGGGCAGAAAATGTTCCGCATCCTCATCAATCATCGCAATGAGCGCCTGCTGTAAACTCGTGGCCTCTACAAGAATTTCATGAAGCCTTGTTTCATGTTCGGCATATTTTTTTTTGCCGACCGTCAAATTGCAGACCATGCTCCCTAAAGCCACACCTAAAGCGCCAACCAATGCTGCCGCCCCGCCCCCTCCCGGAACGGGTGATTTGGATGCCAGTTCTTCAACGAACCCGGCAAGTGTCTTTTGATCAGATTTCATTAGTTATCACGCCAGGCAGAAGCCCGCCCCCCAACAAAGTTGTTTTCTTCAAGGTCTCGAATTATAAGGGTCTTGCGTGCCCCAGGCAACCGAGAGCGGATTTTGCTGAAAAAAATTCATGCATTAATCCAGACTGAAACAATTCATACACAATTTAAAGAAAAAATAGGAATCATGAAGGTTGAAAGGAGAACAAAATGATAAACATAAACAAAACTGCGCTCTTTACAGCGGCCGTGCTCATGTGTGCTGGCACTCAGGCCTATGCAGCAAGCCCTCTGGATGTCGGAATCGGTGTAGTTTCAGGCATGGTACTCGGCAGCATACTCAGCCATCCCGCCCCTGCTTACTACGCAGCGCCAGAAGTTCAATACCGCACACCCCCGGTTGCCTATGAAGCCCCTCCACCCGTGTATTACGCCCCTCCGCGAGCCGAGTATTACTATGGCCAACCAGTGGTAATCTATCGTGAAGATCGCCGCTGCTGGCATCGTTGCTGGCATGAGGAAGGCGACCGGGACTGAATTCTGGAAAACCCCGATGCTTTTTCATCGACAAGCATCAGGCTCTGGGTACCTTTTTTGCCTATCGCTAAACCTGCCTAAACACTGCCCCAGTCTAACTTCACGGATGAAGGCGAGTACTTTCGCCTTCATCCTTAAGCAGTATTATCAAGCTACTATCGGAAAAGAGCCATGGCCTTACCCAAAGTTGAAAAGATTCCCCAGGCCAATGGAACCATTACCACCAACCAGAACAAAAGTATTACTAACCAATGTGATTTATTCATTCTCCAGACTCCCTAGCCTTTCTGGCCCAATGATTTGACTTCTTCCTCTGTCATCCAGTATTTTTCCTGCACGGGTTTTATCAGGTGGTTACAGATAAATCCTATAGCAAGCAATGCCGCCATCACATACATGGTAACCACATAAGCATCCGCTTTAGCCACACCATGATCAATCTGATACTGACGGATATAATTCACCAGAACCGGACCAAACACTCCGGCTGCCGACCAGGCGGTCAACAGCCTCCCATGGATCCCACCAACATAGGCCGTGCCAAATATATCAGCGAGGTAAGCTGGCAAAGTCGAAAAACCGCCCCCGTACATACTGATAATAATCAGATAGCACGTAACAAAAAGGGCAATGCTTCCCATTTTTCCTGTAGTTGGCACCAAAAGATACAGCAGGATCCCTAGAAGAAAAAATAGGTAATAAGTATTTTTCCGGCCAATATAATCGGAAAGGGTCGCCCAGAAAAATCTACCTCCCATATTGAATAGACTTAGCAGCCCAACAAATCCTGCAGCTGCCGCGGCAGTCACAATACCGTGAAAACTTTCCTGTATCATCACTGAAGCCTGGCTGATAACGCCAATCCCGGCGGTTACGTTCAAACATAAGACCCACCAGATAAGCCAGAACTGAGGGGTTTTGAGTGCCGCATTGATATGAACGTGACTGGTCGTGATCAATTTGCCGGTCCGGGCTGGCTGTACCCATCCTTCAGGTTTCCATCCCGGCTCGGGTATCCTTATGGTTAAGGAACCAATCATGATGAAGATAAAATAAAGTATACCCATAACAACAAAAGTATGGCCAATACCTACAGACGTAGCAGTCCTGAAGTGGTTCATGAGCATGACCGACAGGGGAGCACCTATCATGGCTCCCCCTCCAAAACCCATGATGGCCATTCCAGTTGCCATTCCACGATGATCCGGAAACCATTTAATCAGCGTTGAAACAGGTGAAACATACCCTAATCCCAACCCGATACCCCCAATGACTCCATAACCAAAATAAATAAGCCAAATCTGGTGAATCCAGACCCCTATCGCGGAAATGATGAATCCACCACCAAAACAGCAGGCCGAAACGGCCATGGTCTTACGTGGACCAACCTCTTCAAGCCACTTACCGCCAAACGCCGCGGCAAGACCGAGAAAGACTATCGCCAGGCTGAATATCCAGCCCAGTGTAGTCAGCCTCCAATCGCCTGGAGCCGAATCCGTGATTCCAATAATTCGGGTTAAAGGTTTGTTGAAAACACTGAATGCATAAACCTGACCAATACAGAGGTGCACACACAAAGCTGCAGGAGGCACCAGCCACCGACTAAACCCGGGTTTGGCAATAATCGCTTCCTTGGAGAAAAACGAGACCTTCCTTTCCATGTTTGACATGCTTCGCTCCTTGTCCGTCTTTTATTCTGCAATAGAATCCGATCCGGCCATGCTCAGAGATGCCAATTTTTCTCGCTGGATATCTTTTGCCAGCGCCTGATGAATAGCTCGTTACCGAACCCTCTTTCATTGTTATTAGACACATATGCTACGCATGCAACATACCATGTTCAGCAGGCATAAACAACGGTTCCAACCCAGATACATAAATAAAATAAATTCAAGGAGTTGAAAGGCTTACATTAGCTTCTTTGGGTATAGAAAAACCAGTTTTCCTGAAATCCGGTGCATAGGAAAGACCATCCTGTCCTGTAGCCTGAACCCATCATTAAAAATAAAGCGATTCGTCGAGTCCAATGAGATCGCCAAGGGATTGCGTATTGACATCCTCCCCGGCCTGAAGGCCGGAGATTCCTACCGCGCTACGCAAGGGCAAGCCCCTGCGTAGTCGCCTCAGTGGGTTCCTGCTTCATCGGACGGCCTGACTGCGCCGTTCCTCCACAGGCCAACACGGCATGTCCTGCCGCTA
>JAGWIG010000256.1 GCA_028873515.1 Pseudomonadota bacterium
ACATCAAAACTGAAGCCGACCTGAACGCTCTGTCCAGGGAACTGCTGAAGCTTACCGTAGAAACCGCCCTGAATGCGGAGCTGACCGAACACCTTGGTTACGAGAAGCACGGTGACAGCCAACGGCCCCGAGGAAATGCGCGCAATGGCACCACGCCAAAGCGCTTGAAAGGCCAGCATGGCGAGATTGAAATTTTCACCCCACGAGACCGCGAAGGCAGCTTCGAACCGCAGTGGGTACGCAAGAATCAGACTCGCCTGACCAGCATGGACGACCAGATCCTGACGCTATATGCCAAGGGATTGTCCACCCGGGAAATCGTTGAGACCTTCAAGGAAATGTACGATGCCGACGTGTCTGCCACCCTGATTTCCAGGGTGACGGACAAAGTGCTGGAACAGATTACCCAGTGGCAGTCCAGGCCGTTGGACCCCATTTATCCCATCGTCTATCTGGACTGCATCGTCATCAAGATCCGGGACAACATGCGGGTCATCAATAAATCCATCTACCTTGCCCTGGGCGTCAATATGGACGGCAAGAAGGATCTGCTTGGCCTGTGGATGTCAGAAAACGAGGGTGCCAGGTTCTGGCTGTCTGTTCTTACAGAGCTCAAAAGCCGTGGCGTGCAAGACATTCTGATTGCCTGCGTTGACGGCCTCAAAGGATTCCCGGAAGCGATCGCCGCCGAATATCCAGAAACCCGCATCCAGCTTTGTATCGTTCACATGGTGCGCAACAACTTGAAATGTGTGTCCTGGAAGGACTACAAGGCCGTTACGGGCGATTTGAAGCGGATAGTTCAGGCTACTACTGAAGACCAGGCTTTGGCTGAACTAGATCGCTTTGGCCAGCAATGGGACGCCACCTATCCGCAGATTACCCAGTCATGGACAGCGCACTGGGTCAACTTGCGAACGTTGTTTGAATACCCGCCGGAGATTCGTAAGGCGATCTACACAACGAACGCCATTGAATCGCTCAACAGCGTAATTCGCTCCGCTACCAAACGCCGCAAGTTATTTCCGAATGACGAGTCTGCAATGAAGGTGATCTATCTGGCAATCTCGCAGGCATCGAAAAAATGGACGATGCCAATTCAAAATTGGCGCTTGGCCTTAAATCGCTTTATGATTGAATTCGGTGAGCGGATTCAGAAATTCGCTGACTGATGAACTCCGTGGCATTTACACAGAATCTTTTACAGGCTC
>JAGWIG010000257.1 GCA_028873515.1 Pseudomonadota bacterium
TTGAGTAATGGAGAAAGTGTTTTGATCGAAGGTAAGCCTTCCTATATTGACCATTTGGCTATTTGCAGTGATGGCGTGTGGGATAAAGGCAATGGCCCATCGGGCATTAATTTAGGAGAGACTACCGTGACTGATGAAATGAAAGATGAAAAGCGTTCTGATGCCGAAAGCATGGAAGAACGGATGGATGCGCTCATGAAAAGAATGGATGCCATCGAAAACAAGGGTGGTGACGAATATCCGACCAAGGAAATGCGTGTCGATAAAAAGCGCGCAGATGAGGAAGGAAAGGAAGAAAAGGCTGAAGAGAAGGAGGCTGAGGCCGTGAAGGAACTTCAGGAAGCCGCCAAGGAAGAGAAGGAAGCCAAGGCTGAAGAGAAAAAGGAAGAAAAGAAGGATTCACAAGCCCGTTCTGATGCGGATTTGCGTTCCCAGATTGCTTCCCTCAATGCCCGGCTTTCCACCCTGTCCACGCAGCCCTCGATGGAGGAACGGGATGCAATGGCTTCCGCCCAATCCCGTGCCGACAAGATTGCCAGACTGTTTGGCGATTCCGTATCGCCTCCCGTGGCCGGTGAAAGTTCCATTGAATACCGAAAGAGGCTGGCTGCAAAATTCCAGAAGCATTGCGATAAATTCAAGTCCGTGCGTCTGGATTCACTGGAAGGCCCGGTCTTTGATGAGGTGGAACGCACCATCTATGCGGATGCCCAGACCTCGGCATTGAATCCTGCTTCGGCTCCTGAAGGCCGCCTGATTCCCGATGTCAGCATTGATCCGGCAGGCCGCAGCATCACCCGTTATCATGGTGACCCCTTGGCATGGATGAAGCATTTCATGACGGGTTCCCAATCTGTTCGATTTAACAGGAATTCTGGAAAGGAAATTAACTAATGGCTACCATTTCATGGAATCCGCAACTGACGAATGCGCCCCAGAATTCGTTTCTTACGGAGACAGAAGGTTATGTACAAGGGGGCGCATGGGATGACCCCAGCGCACGTTTATGGCTGGCAGAAGGTACCGTGGCTTCTTCGGTCACTCAACCAATATGGGGTGGTAGGGCTATTGGCGAACTGGTTTCGGCCATCAACGCCAATGCAACCGGCCCATCCATCGAACTGGCCGCCGCAAATACCGATGTTACCGGCTTTACGGTCTTCAATCAGGCGCACAACATGATTATCACTCCCGGAGCCACGGTACCGCA
>JAGWIG010000258.1 GCA_028873515.1 Pseudomonadota bacterium
TCGGTGCCCACCGCGTCCAGCTTGAAGTACATGGTGGCCAGGAACATGGCGAAGGCCCCGGCAACGCCCAGCGCCCACATCAGTGAGATGCGCAGGTCTAGATAGCGCCGTGGCCGGTGATAGGTCTCGCGCATCTGGTCGGTGTCGGGGAAGTCGTGGAGATTGGACATGGGTCAGACTTTCAGGTAGGCCATGTAAAGATGGGCATCATCGCAACAGCCTGCTCTGGTGTTGGCATCGGGTTCGTACCTGCCGTTACGGTGGCCAGGTACGCGTAGGCAGTAGCCCAGACACTCGACTTCCAAGCCTGCAGTGCATTGCCTTCGAGTCGAAACTTTTCGCAAGTGGCAAAGCGCGGGTCTGTTGACGGAACCGCCGGCGTGGCTGACGCATAGGTGCAGCCCGAGGCGATGCTGTCGTAACCGTGTCGATCGGCGGGTAGCGGTCTTGGTCGGACATAGGTCAAGTTTCAGACAAAGAATCGGCGTGCGGAGCAGGGTCATGATGCGGTGGGGTTACTTGAGCGCCGCGCCGGCGAATGAGGTGGTGCCCAGCAGGCCATACACCGTGCCGGTGCCGGAGCCGCCCCAATAGGTGTAAACCTCGAAATAATCGGTCGTGCCGTTGGCCTGCTGCAGGAACGATGCCGAGAGGCCGACGTCGCTGGCGTTCGTGCACATGATGCCGCCGCCATTCGCCACCTGCGAGCCGTTCTTGTAAAGCCGCAGACTGATCGATTCGCCGGCCACGGCGCTTGAGCCCACAATGACGATGGCCGCCGTGATCAGCTTGATCCCGCTGCTCTTGGGCACCCATTTACTGTTCGTTGTGTCGAACTCGCTGGCCGTGTCGAAGCTGGTGGTGTTGAAGGTGATCTTGACCAAGCTGCTCTTGGTCACCGACTGGTTCGTGCCGCCCTTGTAGGCAGAGAAGCCAATCGCACCGCCGCCCACGCTGGCGAAGCCGCGCTTGTCGGTGATGGTGGTGATGCTGCTGGCGCCGGTCGCCACGGTGGCCAGCGGGAAGCTGCCCGACGTGAAGCCCACCGTGTTCGCGCTGACCACGCCGGCGCCGGTGACCTCGACGTAGTTGGTCGTGCTGGCCGTGAGCGCCACGGTGCCGGCGGCGACCGACGTGGTGGCGTTGTCGCTGCGAATCACGCCGGCCTGGTAGCCGTAGGTCAGGCCCGTGGTG
>JAGWIG010000259.1 GCA_028873515.1 Pseudomonadota bacterium
GGGGCAGAACGGATTCCTGACCATCACCGTCAATCTGGATGCTGTCCAGTTTGTGGCATAGGAGAAGATTAAATGGCTAATCCCATCGTCGCACAGGGCACGTTAAACCGGATACGATGCAGCATCATCATACCCGATTATTCGAGCCTGAACATTACCGCTCCCTACATGGGCAAGAATTTTGCAACCGTGACTTTTGGAAGCAATTTCACGACACAGGTCGAAACCGGAACCGGGGTGGTCAATTCACCTGAACCCTATGTCATGACCACCGTTGCGGTCGGGATATTGAGGACGCAGAGCCTATCCTCGTCATGGCTGACCCAGTTACAGGACACCAGTGTATTGGGGAACGTGACCATCCATAGCGATACGAGTGCCTTTCCCGCCATCAATCTGGTCGAGACCTCCGTCATTGATTACAATCCCGGAGCATTTGACGGGATGGATCCGGTGGTAGCCATGACTTTGCGAGGCGTGTTCTATACCAATAACTCGTTATGGAATGCAGTATGAGGATTAACGAGAACCTGAACCTTGTTTTGCCTGTCCGGGAAGATGAGGACGGAAATCCTCTTGTCTATGCCTTCCATACCCCCATCACGCGGGAAATCTTTGAAGCATCCTTTCGTATCATTGCCGCCACCAAGGCCAGTCTGTTCGGAAAAGGGTTCGTCTTTGCTGCCGACACCGGGCCACGTATTGCTGCCCTGACCTTGAAAGATGAAGGCAGGCGCGATGCCGAATCAAGGGGGGAAGTGGATGAACAAGGACACCCGCGAGATGGAGGGGCACACGCTTTGTTGGCAGAAATCAAGCGGCTGACTCTTATCCTTGCCCCATCTTCTCATGGATGGGACATGCTTCCGGTTGATACGGCGATTCATTCTGAATATATGGATGAGGACGAGTGGCGGGAGGTGGAATCAGCCCTTGTTTTTTTTACGTGTCCTTATGCCTTGGCCACCAAGACCGTGAAGGAAAATCTGGCTTCAGTGATTGCATCGGTCTTGAGGGGATTGATCACGTCCTCTCCTGTTTCGGAATACGCCGCTTCCTTGCCGAAATTGACCGGAAAACAGGGTTCGACGGAAAAGGAATCATCGGTTCCATCCTAGATTATGTGGCCTCGGAAGGTTTCGAGGAAATCTTGTCCCGGCACCAATTCATTTTCAAATCCGCCCGTGAATATC
>JAGWIG010000260.1 GCA_028873515.1 Pseudomonadota bacterium
GGTGGAGCATGGCTTATTTTGCTTGTGCCATAACTAATTTTATCCTGGCAACCTTGATGATGGCATCAGGCTGTACTTACCCGGCAATTCCTGTTGGCTCCCCACTGAATCTCATTGCCGTTCACCTCATAACCGTCGGTTGGCTAACCCTGCTCATGTTTGGTGCCCTGTCGCAATTTGTTCCTGTCATTACCAATAAACCCTTGCCCAGCCAGTCCTTGATGCTGGCTGGGCTTTGTTTGCTTGAAACAGGATTACTAGGGATGATAGCCGGCTTTTTGGCATTGAATGGCACTTTGCCCCTGCCCCTGCGTATTCTGCTTCCTTCTGGGGGCGTTCTGGTTGTTCTTGGCGTCATTGCTGATATCGTGATCATCTCCATCCCCCTCCTTTGCACACGGCCCTTTTCCCTCCCTGGCAAGATGGTCATCACTGCTTTGGGGTATCTCATCCTGACCGTATCACTTGGACTATGTTTTGCTCTAGGCCTGGGTGTAAATCATGTCGCCTCCCCCCTGATGGTGTTACTTGGTGCAGGCCTGTCTTTGCATGTCGTTGCAGGGCTTGGTGGCTGGCTCCTGCTTACTGCCATCGGTGTGGGCTACAAGCTTTTGCCCATGTTCATGCTAGCACCGGAAGAACGGGGTCATTTAGGCGAAAACCTCTTCATGCTGATTGCTGGCGGCATATTCCTATACTGGATCGCGCACTTTATAAGCCTGTGGCATCCAGAACATTCCCTGAAAATAGCCTGGATAACAGGAATGGGAATGGCTGTATTTGGCACCGCTCTCTATTTCATGGATATCCTAAAACTCTATCGCACCCGACAACGCAAGTCCCTTGAATTGAATAGCCGTGCCGCTGCAGGAGCCCTGTTCATGATGGCTCTGGCAATTGTCACGACTGTGACTGCTTTGATATTCAGCAAAAAAGCGCTTCCCGCCGGACTCTTCCTGTTGCTGATTGGTTATCTGTCCGGTTTAGGCTTGAGCCAGCTATACAAAATCGTTCCCTTCCTGACCTGGCTGGAACTTTTTGGCAGCAAACTGGGTCAAGGCCCTGTTCCCCGCGTACAGGATCTGGTTCTAGAAACTCGTGCCACACCCTGGTTCATATTCTATTTCATTGCCGTAACGGGTAGTGCGGTTGCCATGTTACTGAACCTTTCCTTTATTTTCCAGTTGAC
>JAGWIG010000261.1 GCA_028873515.1 Pseudomonadota bacterium
GGTTTGCTTGTCAACACTAACCAGTAAGGTAAATCTAACCTGTCCAACCACCAGCAATTGGCAAGATGAAAGAAATTAAAAAAGCAACATCCTATCAGTAGTTTTTCTGACACCTCTTTCTTCAAACTCCAAAAAGAAAGAGATTGATAGGCCGCCATTTCTGCTCCTCCGCTCGGCCTACTGGAGGGACAGGTCAAGCCAGCATTTGCATTTTTGCTCACTTAGTTCTCTAGTACTTGGCCTGGTAGGTGCACCTAGTCACCTTGTCCCTGGCCTAGTAGACTTACCTAGTTAAGTAGTTCCTGGCCTAGTAGACTCCACTAGTTAGGTAGTTCTTTGGCACAGTAGACTTACCTAGTTATCTAGTCCTTTCCCCAGTAGACTCGCCAAGTTATCTAGTGTCTGACTTTTCAAGCTGTGAAGCAATTTTGCATATCACTTTTGATACCAGATTTTTAATTGTTTTTCTGTGTGTCCTGAAAGCTTTTGTCTCACAAAAAGGTTCATCTCATTAACAGCCAAACCCAACTTTGTCTCTGTGCCTGCGCTCGAAAAAATCCTAGTTGCACTCGCTGCTTTCATTTTTGGTGCAGGTTCCCAGACTCACAGAAAAACAAGCAAAAATTTAGTGTCTAAAGGGACATGCAAAGTTGGCTTCACAGCTTGAAAGGCCAAAGACTAGATAACTAGGTGGGTGTACTAGGGAAAGGACTACATAACTGGGTAGGTCTACTACGCCAAGGACTACATAACTGGGCAAGTCTACTAGGCCAAGAACAAGGTGACTAGGTAAGTCTACTCGGCCAAGGACAAGGTGACTAGGTAAGTCTACTCGGCCAAGGACAAGGTGACTAGAAAAGTCTACTAGTCTCCTGAAGATGGCACTGAAAATTCTCTTTCATTCAATTTTTTAATTTTGTTTTATTTCAGACCTTTTCCAAAATTTTAAAACTCAAACTGGAAAGAATTTTTTTCCCTTAAAAGACATCACAAAAAAATTCAGGAAAATATTTGCATATCAAAATTCAATGAATAGCGGTTTGCTTGTCAACACTAACCAGTAAGGTAAATCTAACCTGTCCAACCACCAGCAATTGGCAAGATGAAAGAAATTAAAAAAGCAACATCCTATCAGTAGTTTTTCTGACACCTCTTTCTTCAAACTCCAAAAAGAAAGAGATTGATA
>JAGWIG010000100.1 GCA_028873515.1 Pseudomonadota bacterium
GGATCAGGAGATTGCACAAGAATGAGCCGGAGCCGGATTTGTTTGATACGAACTGGAACAGTCCTGTTGAGAAGGAGGAATGAATAACCCCGAGAGGGCCGTGCAGCTGCACATCGCTGCAATCTGACTTGCTTATATCGTGGTAAGCAAAGATGTAGGCCCGCATAGATCCTTGCTGATTCACGATGATCAGCGAGCACCTGTCGAATATATCCCTTTAGTATATAGGGTGATGCGCGACTCCTTGGACGAGAGTAACCAAGGGCCAACATCGAAGCGGCGGCGTGGAAGGACACGCAACAGGCATTAGCCATAGAGCAGCGCGAGTCAGAATTGGGCTGAAAAGTGCCATGACTAAGACAAGTGCCTTGTGATCAGCACAAGCTCATCATGCTCATTAGCTGGAATCAAGTCCAGTCCGCCTCGATGTTGGTGAATACGCAGGCTGATGCGTTGTCGGGCGGTGCACAGGTAATGCCGCCGCGATGATGGTGATTGGGCCGCAGAACACTCAATCTATTGTGGGTAGTAACCATATGACTGAAAGCCGGAGATCAGCACCGGCCACCAACAAACTTTTTTAAAGGAGAAATAAGTTGATAAGGAGAACGACTATGGAAGGAAATAAAATTAAAATACTGCACAGGTTTACCGGAAAATTGATCCGGGAGGTGGAAGGGGAATCCCTGCGCTGTGCCAACCTGCGCTATGCCGACCTGACCTATACCAACCTGCGCGGTGCCGAGCTGAGCGGTGCCAACCTGCGCGGTGCCGAGCTGCGCTATGCCAACCTGAGCGGTGCCAACCTGACCGATGCCAACCTGAGCGGTGCCAACCTGAGCGATGCCAACCTGCGCTATGCCAACCTGAGCGGTGCCAACCTGCGCTATGCCAACCTGAGCGGTGCCGACTTGCATCCAATCCGCGATGATGTCTTTGATATTTTATCCCACGCAATCCCTGAAGTTCCTGCACTCATTACGGCACTCAAGGAAGGTCGTGTAGATGGGTCAACCTATTCCGGTGATTGCGCATGTCTCGTCGGAACCATTGCCAAAGAAAGAGATTCAGAATTTGACCAGATGGACGGAATAAAACCAGATTCAAGGCGCCCAGCCGAACGTTTTTTTCTTGGAATTGCAAAAGGTGATACGCCAGAGACCAATCAGGTATCAGCCATCGCGCTGAAGTGGTGTGAGGAATTTATGGAATCCCAGAAGACAAGGAGGAATGATGTGCTACGTTGATATAGGAATCGCCTACCCGATGTCATGGATGATGCTTGGTGCGGGACTGGCTTTGTTCGGTGTGTTGATTGTTGATTCGTTTAAGAATAGGGAGAACAGGGAAAATGACTCTTGACCAACGCCGTGAAGCCGCCAAGCAGAAGATGCGTGATTTAGGCATAAAAAGTCTATTCGACACACCTGTCCAACGTCTGCCCATTCCGTTGGAGGAAGGTTGGAAGCCGAAAATAGAGCAGCACATACCGCAATTTTTAAGGAAACAATCATGAGTGAGAAAAAAGAACCTGTTGTTGAGGAAAAACCAAAAATAACGATGCGGACACCGTTCCCTGAAAAATTCATCAACAAGCTACCCAAAGCCACGAAGGCGCAAAATAATTGCCCCCCCAATGAAAGAATCACCTGCAAAATCTGCGGGGGTTGGCATCATCCCAAGGTCGTGCATCTGGATTATGTCGGACATGCTGCCTTGACGAACAGGCTTCTGGATGTTGACCCTGCATGGAATTGGGAACCGTTGGCCTTGAAAGATGGATTGCCCGCTTACGATGAATCAGGGGGGTTATGGATTAAATTGACGATTAATGGCATTACACGACTCGGTTATGGCAATGCAGAACCATCTTCTTATAAAACCGTAGGGGATAGGGATAAGGAAGTCATTGGCGACGCTTTGCGTAATGCGGCCATGCGGTTTGGTGCGGCACTCGATTTATGGTTCAAAGGAGATACGTTACTGGAGGAAGAAAAAGAAGAACATAAAACAATAACCAAACTTCCTAATTATCCAGACAAAAAAATAGAAGAAAATTGGGATACATGGAACGATGCTGTGGCAGATGGAAAAAAAACCCCCGATGAACTGATTACTATGATTGCCACAAAATATACATTAACAGAAACGCAAAAGAATAAAATCCGTGAACTTGGGAAAATTGATGATTCATTTATTGATGAAATGGAAAAAGAAGAGGGAGAAATACAATGTTGATAGTAGATCTTGTACAAGGCACTCCCGAATGGCATCAACATCGCTCCAAACACTTTAATGCCAGCGATGCACCAGCCATGATGGGGATTTCTGCTTATAAAACACGCAATCAATTATTGAAAGAAATAAAATCAGGAATTTCACCAGAAGTGGACACAGAAACTCAAAAACGATTTGATAATGGACATCGTTTTGAATCTCTTTGTCGGCCTTTGGCAGAAAATATTATTGGAGAAGAACTTTATCCTGTAGTGGGTATTGAAGGTAAATATTCTGCATCTTTTGATGGCTTGACAATAGATGGTTTGATTGCTTTTGAACATAAAACCTTAAACAATTCCTTGCGAAATGTATGTGATTTACCTGAAATATATTGTGTCCAGATGGAACATCAATTAATGGTTTCAGGAGCCAAAAAATGTTTGTTTATGGCATCAAATTGGGATGAAAATAACAATCTTATTGAAAAAATACATATTTGGTATACGCCTGATATGAAATTAAGAAATCGTATTATCAAGGGATGGGAACAATTTGAAAAAGATTTGGAAACTTTTGAAGTCAAGGTGAACGAAGTTATTCAAGCAGAGGCAATCATGGCTCTTCCTGCCGTTATGGTTCGCATAACCGGAGAAGTAACGTATAGCAATCTTCCACAATTCAAGGAAGCCGCTAATATGTTTATTGCCAACATCAATACGGATTTAAAAACAGATGAGGATTTTGTCAATGCTGAAAAAACGGTAAAGTTCTGTAAGACTGCGGAAGAAGATTTGGATGCAGTGCAAAAATCAGCGATTGCTCAAACCGCGAGTATTGATGAATTGATGCGAACAATTGATTTTATCAAGGAACAGTTACGAAACAAACGCTTATCTCTGGATAAATTGGTCAAGGAAAAAAAGGAATCCATACGCATTGAGATGATGTTGAAGGCAAAAGAATCTTTTAAAAAACATATTGACTCTCTCCAGAGTGAAATAGAACCCATTGAATTGATTGTTCCGCAACCTGATTTTTCAGGCGTCATGAAAAGCAAAAAAACATTATCCAGTTTACAAGATGCTGTAGATGGTGAATTGGCTCGATGCAAAATTGAATCTGATGAGATTGCACAAGATATCAGGACAAAGTTAATTTGGCATAAAGAGCAGTCTGAAAATATGGAATTTCTTTTCCATGATTTGCAACAAATAATTTATAAATCTTTGGACGACTTCAAACTTGTTGTAATGACTCGTATTGAAAAGCATAGAGTAGATGAAGCGATAAAACTTGAAGCCGAACGTGTAAGGATTCAACAAGAAGAAGAAATCAAAGCCTCCGCGAAGATAGAAGATTTACGTGGAGGGGAAACCGCGATAATCAAAAGTGAGGCGATAGATCAAAAACAAGACGATGAATACCAAAGCTCTTCGGCCATTTCTCAATTAAGTTTAATCCCTCCTGCAAATGTAATTATTAGAGTTTTAAGTAACCATTTCAAAGTATCTGAAAGCACTGTAAAAGACTGGTTACTTAATTTGAATTTAACAAAAATATAAGGAAATCTAATGGCCTCACTCAATCAATTTAATGAGGATTTATTCAAGCTTGAACAGAAGTATAGGGAGGGATGATGAGTCAAAATTTAACGAAATACATTAATGAAAGAAATAATGCATTGATAAACCTTGACATGGAATGGGCGCATTCACAAATGCCCCGTCTTTCAAGAGAACCGTTATTAGCAGGTATGCATAAAGCACGTTACGAGATTACAGAGATTCCATCTGAACTTAGACATGCCAGCAAAGCATGGCTGATTGAAAATGGCTTTAAAAGATTAAATGGGCTGGAATTTCCCCAGAATGATTTATTGCCAGACTTAATATTTTTTATTATTAAAGGATAATCATGGCCTCACTCAATCAATGCAACTTTATCGGCAATGTCGCCAAGATTGAAACCCGTTACCTTCCCAATGGTGACGCAGTGACCAAATTCACCCTAGCAGTCAACGAAACATGGAAAAAAGACGGGGAAAAGCAGGAGCGCGTCGAATGGGTCAATTGTGTGGTCTATCGCAGACTGGCTGAAATCGCCGAGAAGTATGTCACCAAAGGCATGCCGCTGTTTGTGTCAGGAAAGCTCCAGACGCGCAAATGGCAGGATAAGGAAGGACAGGACAGGTATAGTACCGAAATCATCGTCAACGAGCTACAGATGCTTGGAAGTAAGGGTGGTCAGGAGTCAAGGCCGGCGCAGCAAGAACAACCTGGAATGGGTGATGAGTTTGTTGATCAGGACATTCCTTTTTGAGTTTACATCGGGAGAATGAATGATGAACGATTATGATTACTACGTGTGTGCGGCTTTAACAGGAATGTTGGCTAATCCCGGATTTAACGGCAGAGATTTTGCAGACTTATCGCTCGCTGCCAACATTGCTGCCCAATCAGCAATCAACCACAACAATGACTGGACTGAAATGGATTGAGGACCCTGAATAATGAGCCTTATCTTCAAGGAAGAGGGGCAACCGAATACATAAATTAATGTCCAAAGGGAAAATACCATGAATACCCAAACTTTTGAGCACCCAACCATCGCAATGGATGCGGTCGAATCTTCGCAGATTGCCGCGATTGGACACGATTCAAGAACCAACACACTGGCCATACGATTTAAATCGAAATCAGGAACCGGAAGTCTTTATCACTACGCGAATTTCACGGCTGCCGATTTCACGGCTTTCAAGGGAGCTGAATCTATTGGCTCTCATTTTTACAAGTTCATCAAGTCGTTTCCTGATCGTCATCCTTATACGAAGGTCGATGCAGGAAGCCTTAACATCACCCGTCATGCGCCGGGTGTAACTGTTCACAGGCGGAAGTGATCGTAACTGTTCCGCGCCCTAAAGGACGGGGCTTTCCACTTCACCACGGAGACACTGATGAAAGCGAATTGGTGTGGCACCATTACAGAACAGAAGATGTTCAAGGTCGGTTATCTGACCAGCAAGGAACGTCAGGCAGCCGGGTTATTTGGCAAGAAATGCAACACGTGCCGACATATGGAATTTTTTTGCTGCAGAGAGTGGGAGGAATGATGAAAGCCTTTGACCCAAATAAACCGTGTCAGTATGAAGATGGTGTGCCTTCTAGAATCATCTGCACGGACAGACAAGGAGACTACCCCATCGTTGCCTTAAGGCCACTTAAAAGGGGAAAAGAACTAATAACTACCCATCGTCTAGATGGAACATCAGACGGTTGTAGCGATAACCTAGTCAATGTTCTACAGAAAAAAACATTGTGGGTTGTATCATGGAGAGGCCGGGAAAACATTAACCTGTCGGAGATATGTTTTTCTGAGGAAGAAGCAGCCCGCGTCATAAGTGCCCGTGTTAAAAAAAAGCTTGCGGGTTGTGAATATCAAATCCATGAAATAACAAGGGAGGAATCATGAAAACAGATTTTAAACTGCTGGGAGCGTCAACGCTTCTATTGTTCGGGATTTTCACGTGGAACCACGCCCAAGCCGTTCAATTTCCTTACCCAGGCTGGTGCGGTGAAGGCCATCATGTAGCCTGTCATGCAATCGGCACAGGTGCGACTACGCTTGTAGTGGGGCAGGCAACGCAGCTCATCACCCACAGTCGCACGAAAGGGGTCATTGCAGGCATCGTGGCTGGCGTGGCTGTATCTATCGCACAATTCGGCCCATTCTTTACCTGTATCCATGAAACCCCCCTTTATTAATAGCTGGCATGAAATTTCTTCTAAAAATAAATTGCTGTGTAAAAATTCTGCGCTGAAAATTATATGTTTGCAACAAGGTGTTATTTA
>JAGWIG010000101.1 GCA_028873515.1 Pseudomonadota bacterium
GTTGACGTAACAGAAAAAGCTATTGATAGAGTTATTGATTCTCAAAACTCTCCAATGCGTCTTGTGAAAACAAAAGAATTGAAGAGCACGAATATAGAACTTTTCAATTCTACTTATACCGTCAAAGCCGCCGATCTAAAACCTGCTAATGCGCAGTTGCTGTTAGATTTGCTTGAAAAATTGCCAAATCCTGATTTCGTGGACCGGCAAAGCTATGAGACAATTATGCTGGCTATTGCCGGTTGCCATTGGTCCCTTTTGGAATTGCAAGAACTGTCCATTAAAGATTCTCAAAATATTGGCATTGCGGCAGCGCAATGGGCTTCGCGTTGGGAGGGCGCAACAAAATCTGATTTTGAGACAGAGCATACCAAATGGCAAAATGATTGGTCTCAGCGCTCGCCATATCGTATTGGCTGGCGCACGCTGCTAAACTTCGCTTCCGATATTGGTATGGATTTGTCTCCTATAAAAAATTCTGAGGCCCAAACATTATTTAAAGCAGATTCTGATCCAAAGCCGCAATACAGCCCTTTGGAATCATCTTTTGGTGACAATTCAGAGCATATCATTTCAGATCGTTCTGAATTAACTGAATTTTGGTTGGCGTCTCAGTTTCTAAAAAAGGCAAACAACCGCATTCGTTATTTGCCTGAGTCCAAGCAGTGGATTGCGAATCATCCGACAAAAGGCGGCTGGTTTTCTCAAATCGCAAATAGTTGGGTGAATGACCAAATTCAAAGATTCCTTCATGAACTATCTGAAAATATGGGGAAACTATCAAGAGACGATATTAACCGCCTTTTGCGATGGTCAATGGTGCAAAGGATTGAGAATCTTTGCCAGGATCGCGTTGCGATTACGAGAGATGCTTTGAATGATGCTGCATGGTTTTTGCAAACACCCGCAGGTGCGTTTGATTTAAGAACTGGAAACAAGATTCCCATTCTTCAGCAACAAAAAAACCTAGATATGCGATATACTAATTATACGCCTGAAAAGGGCGCTACTCCAATGTGGGATATGCTGATAGATCATTTGGCGGACGACGATAAAGAAACCGCTGAATGGGTGAAGTATTATGCAGCGTATTCATTAATTGGTGATCCTTGCGCGCAAAAAATGCTTTTCATTCATGGCAATGGCGGCAATGGTAAATCAACCCTGCTGCAAGTGCTGGCAGGGGTTATGGGATCTTATGCGGGTTCTATTGACCGTGATGTATGGTTGGAGCGGCATACGGCTAAGCATCCAGCCAGCTTATATCTTATCCGTGATCTGCGGCTTGCTTACACCTCTGAAATGCCAGATAATGAAAAATGGTATGAAGCCCGGCTAAAAGCCGTTACTGGGCAGGATCCCATTGAAGCTAGGGTTATGTCCGGCAATCCCGTCACTTTCAGCGCGAAGGCAGCGCTTCTGATGGTTGGCAACGCCATTCCGAATTTCCACCGTGTAGATAGTTCTATCGTGCGCCGTGTGGCCATTGTAGGCACCACAAGAGCGCCTAAAGAGCGTATCGTAAAGCTGGGAGAGAAGATCATTGCCCGCGAGGGCGCGGCCATTCTGTACGATCTGATGCGCCGCTGTCAGGAAATGTCTCAAGTGGAAGATTATCTGCCGCCTACAACTGCACGGATGAACTTTGAGACAAATGAATATCTATCTCAAAATGATGCAGGATACGCATGGGTTTCATCTGAATGTATCAGCGGCTCTGAGGCAGCGGGGTTGATTACACCTCTCCATGTATTGTTGGAACGGTTTATGGCTTTCAATAAACGGCGTAATCAAGGCGATGTATTGTCCATGATGGATAGCGCCGCAGCTTTTACTGAGATGCTGCAGGTGATTAAGCGCGTAGGTGCGAGAACTAAACGCCCCAATGGAGAAGAGATTCTATGGGATGGCAAACCTGCAGCGGAAGGTATTGGGCTGAAGGTAAGGCTTGCAGCGTAAGCCTTACCGAAGATGCGGCGCAAGCCGCGCTGCATAAACAAAAACCCCAGCCAATTGACAGGGGTTTTTTAAATTATAAATTTTCAACTTTCCTTAACTTTTGCTTTTATTTTTGCTTCCCAAATCAAATTGCCGCCAAAGCTTTCCACTTTTGTTGTGCCAGGATTTGTTTCAGCATTCGCAATTGCTTCCGCATCGGATGTGAAGCGGGTAGGATACCATGTTTTTCCTCTAAAAAATATATAAATTGCATTCATGGCCTAGCACCCCGATCCCATGCCAAAGTTGTTTTTGCGACGACGCGGTATCTATTTTCACCAACTTTCCTTTGTGCAACCGTAAGAAGCCCTTTGGCATTTGCTTCCCACAGCATAAGTTGATCCTGCTCTGACAAGTGCCAGCGCCAATCTCCTCCTGTATAATCAATTTCTTGAAATGCAACATCAGCCCAGCGATTTCGCTTCAATTGGCGTAGAGTATGGGCGACAGGGAAAGTTTTTGGCTCAGTGTTCATGTTAAACAAATCCATTCTGTTGAATTTTCAAATCTTCGTAAGGTGCCGCTGCCACGCGGTATAGTTCCAACTTACAGCATTCCAATACACCAATCGCTTCGTTGTAATCAACATATTTTGCGTAAAAAGGAATTCTATAATTTAATTTCAAAATCTTGGTGAAAATATAATTTAATTCTCCAGCGGAAAAATATTCTCCTTTCAAATGTTCAAAAATATCTGAACAAATTTGATCAATATCTTCCCGTTCTTCTTGTGCTATGTACGGCATTTTATTTTACCTCCTCGGGTTCACCTTCAGAATTTAAGGTATACCAAACATTTGGTTTGATTCCTTTTTTACCTACAATTCCATGCCAGCCATGTTTAATGGAGCCATCGGGGTTTCTGAATGTAAGAACTAAAAGATTTCCTTTCTCCCCCATGACTTTTCCTTCAGCACCAGATGCCATTGCAGCACCGTGAAGCCCTGTACTAGAGGCTACGCCCCGAGAACCGCTGTTGACTGCTGCACCGTAATAACCGCTGTTGGCGGCTGCACCGTAATAACCGCTGTTGGTGGCTGCGCCGCAAGCGCCGCTGTTGGTGGCGGCGCCGCAATAGCCACTGTTGGTGGCTGCGCCGCAAGCGCCGCTGTTGGCGGCTGCGCCGCGAGAACCGCTGTTGGCGGCTGCGCCGCAAGAACCGCTGTTGGCGGCTGCGCCGCAAGAGCCGCTGTTGGCGGCTGCGCCGCAAGAGCCGCTGTTGGCGGCTGCGCCGCGAAAACCACTGTTGGTGGCTGCGCCGTAATCTCCGCTGTTGGCGGCTGCGCCGTAATCTCCGCTGTTGGCGGCTATGCCTTGAGAGGCATCGGAATGCTTTGAATTTTCTGATTTCGTATGCTCAAAAGTCCATTTTACCGCACGTTGAATCAATTCTTCCAGACTGATCTCTTTGAGGACTGAAATTTTAGAAGATGCGGTTTTACTATCGTTATCATGGCGCTGAATTGTTCCTGACTGCAGAACTTCCGCAAAACGGCTTTTTCCTGGAGGATAGTATCGAAATACCTCTAAGGGGTATCCCTCGATTGCATGAAACCCTGATTTACATGGTTTCACATTTCCTTTATGCGTATAGGATTCACCTGCTGTGTATTGGAATCCACGGCATTGGAAATTCTGATCGAAGCCTTTGATCGCGGTGATTTTTTCAGACATAACTTTGAATCCTTTTTATTATTTTACTCTACATTTGCTCCAGGTTTGCCATATTCCAAGCCAACTCCGTTCATGATGCGGCTGTAAATCCGGTCATAGATAAAAGGGTCGCTGCGGTCGTTCCTGGATGCTGCGGACGCTTCTCTATGAGCATCACGCATCAATTGTGCCCGGCGTTTTAGCATCAATTCATATTCATTCATCACTTAACTCCGTTAAAATTAGTTTTGTAAATTAATTCAGCATCTTTTTGATCTCATTGTCAATGATTTTTCTTGCCAAAAAGCAATAAAAATCAAAACACCCACCGCATATATGGATTAGAATGCCTGATCTCTTTAAGAATTGAAATTTCAGAAGATGCGGTTTTGCTGTCGTCATCATGGCGCTGAATTGTTCCTGATTGCAGAACTTCTGCATATCGGCTTTTTCCTGGAGGATAGTATTGAAACACCTCTAAGGGGTATCCCTCGATTGCATGAAACCCTGAGTTGCATGGCTCCACATCTCCTTTATGCGTATAGGATTCACTTACTGCGTATTGGAATCCACGGCATTGGAAATTCTGATTGAAGCCTTTGATCGCGGTGATTTTTTCAGACATTTTCAAATTCCTAAAAAATGGCGCAGTTGCCGAAAACCAATAAAATTTCCATAATTTCGCAATGGATCTAAATATGCTTTTGCAACATGCTCGGTTGGAGATGCATGCGATGGTTTGCTGGTAATCAATTTTGCGTATATTTTCTTTGCTCTATTCAAATCCATATCAAACCCATCCACTGTTTTATACGATGTTGAAGCACATCGCGCAACAGAAAGTTTGATCAAATCTTTAACCTGCATATGCCTTAGTTCTTCATCGTGAATAAACGGTAAATGCCAAGATTGTGTGGTTAAGATTTGAATATTATCAGTTCTTTGCAATTCAGTTTGAAGCTTTTGCGCCAAGATACGAATATGCGGTTCTGCGTCTTCATGGTTTCTGAGTTTCAGAAAATTATCCCATTCTGTTGCACTTACCAACACCGTGATATGCGCAAATGGTTCCAAAAGTCGATTTGCAATTTGCTTATGAAGGCCAAGATTAGTCAGTATCCGCGCTGATGCAACCGCATTATTTTTTGCCGCTTCCCATGCGCGCTCAGCGCGAGCAATGTTTTCAGGGGCAATTTCTATATTCGCTTGCATGCCTGCTTGATTTTTACCCCAATACAATGGCACAAATAGGTTTTCTTCCACATCCTGAATCAGTTTTTCAACTGGAATTGCCCGGCTTGACGCTGCATTTCGACTGAATACGCGATGCGTCATAAATTCAGAATGAATGCAGCGTGGATATCTCAATAAAAAAGTGCTGAGAATTTTGGAAGTGTTGTCTGCGTGTGCGGAGCGCAAAATCGGAGTTACAGAAATTGTTGACACTTAATCAGCTTTCTCAAACCGAGTTTGCTTATAACGCCCGCCCGTTTCAGCAACGACGACGCACGGAATACTAAGAAGTTCTGGAAAATCGCAATCGTCTTCTCTCCTGTAATATACTGTTAAAACAGTATAGATTTCTCCTTCCGCCAAATCAATTTCTCGATTTGATTTTGCATTAACGCAAACAACTTGTTCTCCTGGCGAAAACAAGATAGGTAGTTTTTCAATCATATTAAGTATCTTTTTCTGATAAAAGTAAAACAAAAGACGCCAAAAGCCCTAATGGGATAATAACCGCAAATGGGCTTAGATAATATACAATAGCATATAAGATAACAATGATTACAAATCCTGAACAAGTTGTAAATAGCGGTTTTAACCAAAATGACATTTTACTTTATCTCCTCTGGTTCGCCTTCAGAATTTAAGATGTACCAGACATTCGGTTTGATTCCTTTTTCACCAACGAGTCCGGCCCAATAGTGTTTAATGGACCCATCAGGGTTTCTGTAAACTAAAAACAACACGTTTCCTTTCTCCCCCATGACTTTTCCTTCAGCACCAACTGCCATTGCAACGCCGTGAAGCCCTGTACTAGAGGCTGTACCTTGAAAACCGCTGTTGGCGGCTGCGCCGTAATCTCCGCTGTTGGTGGCTGCGCCGCAAGAGCCGCTGTTGGTGGCTATCCCGTAATAACCGCTGTTGGCGGCTGCGCCTTGAAAACCGCTGTTGGTGGCTGCGCCTTGAAAACCGCTGTTGGTGGCTGCGCCTTGATAACCGCTGTTGGTGGCTATGCCACAAGTGCCGCTGTTGGTGGCTGCACCGCAAGAGCCGCTGTTGGCGGCTGCGCCGCGAGAGCCGCTGTTGGTGGCTGCACCATAATTGCCGCTGTTGGCGGCTACGCCGCGAGTGCCGCTGTTGGTGGCTGCGCCTTGGTACCCGCTGTTGGCGGC
>JAGWIG010000262.1 GCA_028873515.1 Pseudomonadota bacterium
TAGGCGCAAGGTTTCGAGATATTCGAGCATATCATCGAGCATCAGGTGTGCATTCTGGCGAAAATTCTGCCAGTCTTCAGGATCGAGACTGTAAGGGTTGGGATTGGAGCCAGCTTTTTTTGTCATCAGAAGCTATTCCCATGACTTGATAGGCCATGCAGGATAAAAATCCAGGAACTGGTCTGGGGAGGTCCAGGGTGCAGGGCATCGGCATAATCAATTGCTGCCATCCTGTTCAGGAATGTGTTCGGGCTGGACAAGTTCATTCTGGCTGCGCAGATTATGTTAAGAGGGGCAAGGGTGCAGCGGATTTGGCTTGCGCGATGCTGAATGCAGCTTCGGGGTAGTATATACTGGTAAGACAGATCATCGATTCTCGTCCATTTGGTTGTCGGGAACAGGGGGAACTGGATAGCATTTCAGAGGCGTTGCCCGTCGCAATCGGCTTCGAAGCACCAATCGCTGCTCTGACAGGGCTCTTTCTGGTTCAAGACAGGCATGGTTGCTGAGGCCATTCTGAATCGACCTTTTTTCATTCGGGAATCCTGACAACCTGATTTTTGATTCCATGTTATTCTCATCAGACGACGACGTCAAAACCTCTGCAACGCCATCAGGTTTTTTTGCCAGATGACCGAGGGGTTTTCCTAGACGCTACCGGAGTTTTTGTTTATGCTTTGCCTAGAACATTGGATAGGCAGTTCTCGTTGTTGATGACGTTTTTGGGTTATTCAGGAAAGGCACAAAGCCTTGAAGTCTCTGGAGAGTCAATGTCTCAATCCCCTGTTTTTTTTCCATGCAGTGAGACGTGAACCGGATGATATCCATTGGATTGCTCAAATGCTGTGAATGATTTTCTGAAGGCGCATGGTCAGCCTGTTTATGAAACTATGGTTATAGATGCATATTCTGCTTAGTAATGATGATGGTTATTTTTCACCGGGTCTGGCCCTACTTGCGCAGGTGCTCGAACCTTATGCAAAAGTAACGGTGGTTGCCCCTGAAAGGGATCGTAGTGGTGCCAGCAATTCGCTGACGCTGGATCGTCCACTGATACTGTCACAGGCTGCTAACGGATTCTATTATGTTAATGGCACCCCGACTGACTGTGTTCACCTTGCCGTAACCGGTATGCTTGAAGTTCCTCCAGATATGGTCATTTCGGGGATTAATCA
>JAGWIG010000102.1 GCA_028873515.1 Pseudomonadota bacterium
TCCCAAACTATCCTGTTGTTGATTAAGTCCAGCACCCATCTTGGGTGATATTCCCCGGTTTCAGGATCCAGGATCAGCTTATCCTCTTCCTTTTCTTCGCCCTGATCAGCTTCCGGACATTCCTCCTTGTCCTCCAGCCAAGGATCTTCCTCCCCCCGAAAAAACGGATCATCTTCATCGAACTGCCGATACCGTTCCGCTTCCTGGGCTTCACGCCATGCATCAACCGGGTCAACGGGTTGGCTGTATTCAATATCTTCATACATGTTCCTGTCCTTTCCTTGTTTAAGAGTGCAGGGCAGTTTCCCGCCCTGATGTGGATTAAAGGACGCTTGCAGCAACGGCGGCCACGCCTGTAGAAGCGGCGGCTATACCTACAGGAGCCACACCTGTTGCTGCGCTGATACTTGTTGCGGCGGCAGCGGGAGCTGCGCCGAACGCGCCTGCTGCTATCAGCATCTGGACAGCGAAAAAGAGTGCATAGATCATTTGAATCTCCTTAATTGAAATTTCTGCGGTTCCGTCTGACTGCAAGGATGAAAGCCATGGCTTCAACCATCAGTTCAACCCCGATGAAAGCCTGCTCGGTACGGGTTAAATGAGAGAAGGCATAAAGAACTGAATGAATGATTGAATAAGCCATGGCCGCACTCCTTTAAAGCGGTAAAAGGGTTGCAGGGATGGCGTGTACGGCTGCGCCGCCTACGGCTCCGCCAATTCCTCCAGTGATGATGGTTAATGCTGTAAGGGCTGCAATGATGATGATGGTCTTCATGGTTCTTCCTTCCTTTTGAGTTAATAAAACGGGTTGCAATACTTATTGCGCACGATTGAAATTTTCGTGCCGAAAAAAAGTAAGCAGGCTTGAAGTAGAGAGCCGCCAAACAGGCTTTTAGACGGCTCTGGATAAAAGACAAAATGATCGTGTAAACCGGTCAAGAAGCTTGACTGGTAACGGTTTAAGGCAGTTCTAAGGGTTAAATCAGGAAAATTGAAGAGCCGCCAAACAGGCTTTTAGACGGCTCTGGATGTTCAAAGGATGTGAATTGAACTCCCACCCTTCATTAAAAGCTGGTCCGGATCTGGTGTATTCCAACCTGATGATCAAGTTTGAGTGCATCCTGATTCAGGTGGCTATTGACTGTCACCCGAAATGTAAAGGCAATGATGATTGGGATGTAGCAGGCCAGTAAAATACTGATTATATCTCTATTGCTCATAACACACCTTCCTTCCTTGGTTGAGCTTGAAGCCCTGTACTTCTTATTGCACACGCTGGAAATTTAAAGCTTTATGCAGGAGTTTTCGCCTTTTCAGCTCGTTCTCCCATTTTTCTTCCAATCTAAACATTAGGTCAAGATCGAGATTTGAATTCAGGGGACTTTGCACCCTTTCCCGGTTCAGGCGATTAATCATTACCCTGATTTCTTTATCGCTCGCTACTGCCAGGTTTAAATTGTAGTCTGCACGACAACGTGGTTTGCTCATTATTTACCTTCCTTCCTTTTCAACTGCTGGTAATTTAGTAAAGCGTCTTTAAAAAAGAGGCGCTTCCATCCCCTCGGCTGATAATCTTTGTTACACGCGGGTAACTGTCACATTTATTACCCCCTTGTGCATACACTTCATCGCCAGCCTTAAGATTCATGCCAACGGGTACCCAGGCTATTACCCAATGACTAACAAAATGATAAATTTTTAGGTTCGAAACCCGCACCACTTGCCCAAACGGTTGAGGGCTTTTGTGGCAAACACGTTTAAAGTTCGTTACAACAGTCTTAATATCCTTAGCCGTTCCAACTCGCATAACCTGCCCGGTCACGCTGATAAACTTAGTATGACTGGTGTCTGGCGAAACTGTTGCACATCCTGAAAGGGATGCAGCAATCGCTGCCATGGCAATAATTTTCTTCATAGTCCTGTTTCCTTCAAGTATTTATCCACGGCCCGCCGAATGATCTCACTGACGGGAACACCTGTCTTCTCTTTCGCCGCTTTCAGCCTGTCCAGCAAGGATTGTGGAAAATAAAAATTCGTTCGTTTCATCGTTAAGCCTATATGTGCTAATTATGTGATAATTATAGCACATACTAATAAGCAGTCAAGCGGCATGAAGCCGCCCTTTGCCTATCGTTTGATGATTTGGTAAATGGCCTGATATCCAGCTACTACCTGACTGTATTGATTAATACATTCTACTTTCTGGCCTGCCAGATTCTGGCTGCAGACTGCCTTTGAAACCGTTTTATACAGGGGGGTAACCTTGACCAGTTTCAGATTTGGGAGAGTAGCCGGTACACCGGTTTCGGCTGCCATGGCGGATATAGAAACGAGTGAAAGAATGAATGCCAGGGCAATTTTATTCATGATAGATCTCCAAATTGATTAACTTGCAGCAAAATTGACTGCCTACATTTCTTATTGCACACGATTGAAATTTCCATGATAAAAAAAACCCCGGTTTGAAGCCGGGGCTAAGGAAAGAATGAAGGTTAAGGTAGGGTTGCTGTTCCATTTAGCAGAGCGTTTGGGTCAATGGGTGCAATGGGGATGGTCTGCTTCGGCATCTGCCCGTTGCTCATTTCGATTGTCCGGTTTTCCTGGGTATATGTATCTGCCCGGGGTTCAAGCCCGGTCTGGTTGCCGGTGAAGCCCATCCCCTTACATTGGGCCAGCGTGTACTGTTGCGGACAGTCACCCCGGTACAAAAGGGTTGAAGCTGCTGGTGCCCCGGAGTGGATATCTGTCACATTGTTCGGGGCCGGATCAATGTAATTGTTGGTAATCCCCTTGGTTGGATCTCCGAAACTGCCGGTTGCCTGGCTCATCCCCGCCCCCGCTGCCACATTACCGAATATCCCGTTTTGCGTCTCAAACGGGCTGGTGCCGCTCGCTCCGGCCATCGAAAGTCCAAGATACCCCAATCCCGCCTCAGCCGCATAGGTTCCTCCAAGTGCTGAGCCCGCGCTATTCACCCCGAATGCACCCAAACCACTTAAAAAAGACCCCCCCGACATCAGAAAATCCGTGGTTCCCCAGGTAACTAACGTGATCATGAGAGTGTAAAAAATAGCTGTAAAAGCTGACTGGCTATTAACCTGCTCATCCATCAAGACCGAATTCATCGGCATGTTGCCACCGTTGAAGGGAATAAAAGAAACGCCCGCGTGTACGGTCAGATTGGCCGGGCAAGCGGCTTTCTGCGCCGGGTCAATACAGAAGGCTGTGGTAAAGCGGTCCGGGCCACCCAGTTCGATTGGAAGGCCTAGCAACCAGTAGGGCTTAACATAGGTATCCACGGTTGTGGTCACCGTTTTCCGGAAGATATTCCCTGATGTGGTAACGGATTGCACCTGTTTTGGGTTGGCAATCGCCGTGAAAGACTGGGGGGCTTTATACCGCTGCTGCGCCATGCCTACCGCTGCAAGAAACGCCTGCTGGCTGATATTGTGAAATTCCCCGTCCCCGTTGCCTGAAAACGAAGTCAGGGTGTTGTCAAACGGATTAAGCGCATTCACGCTGTCGTTAATCGGGCCATTAAAAAAATACGTCTGGCTTCCCGTTCCATGACAGGTTGAAGTCAGTGAGGGCACCATTTTACTGTAATGGCAGCTTGATTCATCCGTTGTGTCGGTAAAGCCTACCCATGCCAGACCATCAGCCGGGGTAAAATGCTTGATAACCAACTGGATGCTGTGGTTAGGCATGCGCACAAGGTAAGACACGTCAATCCGCCCGGTTGCATCCAGAGGGTTGTATCTGGCCCACACCCAGGGTGCTGCGCCTGCAAACTTGTTAATCTGGCGGGTCGTATTGGAAGCAGGAATGTTGAGGATAAAGGCCGCGCCGTCATTCCTGATGATCCGGGAATCCTTTCTTAAAGCTACCAGCATCGCCTTGTACTGGGCTGGGGTTCCAACGGGTGCCGCGGCCTGCTGAATGACACAGGCATTGGGATCGTTGGCTGAACACTGCCCTACCGGGGTTGCCATGGCTTGAGTTCCCGGCACGATCAGAGCCATGCACAGGAAACACAAACCGGTAAAAGAAGTAATAAATTTTCTGAACATCATCCAGTCCTTTCAAGGGTTAAAAACTTCCTTCCTTAAGTAAGAAAAATTTTCATCCGGCTGCATCTGCCAGACTTCGCGCCGCTTGCATAGGCCGCGTGTACGGACAATCTCACCTTTCTGGTATGGCTGCGTGCCTTCTGACGCCAGCACTTCAACCGAGAAGCTTGTCTTGCCTTGGTGTTCGATCACGATTCCCAGCACCTGCCGGGTGCCGATTTTCAGTTTGTAACTCCAGCCAGGCATGGATTCGTACACCGGTTCGGTCCACATCACCCGCATACCCATGGGTGGCTGGGTATCAGGCAAGGTAAACTGGTTGTTAAACAGATCCTTCTCCGGCCGCATGATCCGCCTCCTTCTTCTCCAGATCCCGGCCTATATCATTGATAATGAATAACAACACGGCCAAGGATAAAACGCCGATCACCCCGGCCATCATCGCAAATATGGCTATCAGGCAGATTTGCCACATGGGGCCGAGGTGGTGCAACACCAGCTCAATCCGCTGTTTAAGTGTTAAAACCTTCTGCTCGATCTTGTTCATGTCTCATTTTCCTTCCGGATGGTTAAACCTGTCCTTGCCTGGCAAGCTGTTCGGCTTTCGTTGGGCGGCCTCTGCGTTTGCCGTTTCGGGTTAACGTTGATGCGACAGGTTCAGTAATGGGATGTTCTGCCAGGCGAATAATAAAGGCTTCTACATCCATTTTGCGGTACCTGATCAAGTCGCCCATCTTGAAAAACGGGATCATCGGACCATTGAAGCCGTACCGATTCTTGCGGACAAATGAAACCGATACGCCGATCATGGCGGCTACCTGATGCTCATTGATGACTAGAGGTTGATGCTGTTGGTTCTCTTCCATAATTGAATCTCCTGAAATATGCAGGCAGCAACAGGCTGCTCCTGTTTCTTATTGCACCAGTTTGAAATTTTGTGGTTCATAAAATAAATGCCCGGCATGGCACCGGGCGAGTGTTTGAAATTCAGCAAGGTTTTATGGGCGGTAGGAAAGAAAAAAGGTTCTCATTTTCCTTTTTCTACTGCCCGTTTTTTAAGCGCCCTTATTATATATATAAGGCAAAACAGCTAGATCGAGCATTGGCGCGGGTTTGATTGAAATTAAGTGTGATCAAAAGATCACACAACAGGCAAAAGTGTGATCTTTTGATCACACTTCCCGGGTATATTCCCTACCCTTTTCCTGCTCTTTTTCCGGTTCTTTTTCAATTTTCTGGTAGTCAAGTGTGGTATCTTTCGCCTGGCTCCGGCTCATTGAGCGTTCCAGCTCCGATTTTTCGTAATTCTTGATTTTCATCAGATCCTTGCTGGCATACACTTCCGTGGATTCCCGGGCACGGCTGGCAGCCGTGTACCACCATTCCTTGCCTGATCGATCATTTCCAATGATATGCGCCTTATCGACGGTTGCGCCCTGGCCTTTGTGTACGGTTAGTCCATAGGCATGATCAAAATGGGGTAGCTTGTCGTGGCTGAATCTTAAATACGATCCATCTTCTCTCATGACCGTCATCATCTTTTTATCCACTTCGGTAACAATGCCCTGGGTGCCGTTTTTCACGTTAAATTGTTTGCTGTTGCGAGTGAAAACAATCCGATCCCCATTTGCAAACTCCCGGATTCCGTTTGATACCACCATTTTGACGTCTTCACCCCGGATCAATCCGGCTTCTTTCAGTTTTTCCCGGGCCATCAGGTTAAGATCCCGGACTTCTTTGCGGGTGGCTGCAAACATTGCAGTGGATTTGCCTTTTTTTGCATCCCGGACAAACCCTGCAACCGCTTCTTCTCTGGCCTTTTGCTGATCTTTGGTGACGATCAGTCTGCCTCTTTCATCCAGATTTTGCAGTGCAGCCCCCGCCCGGCCTTCCCGGAATGCTTTTGCCATTTCCCGGTCTGCGGCATGCTGCTGGCGT
>JAGWIG010000103.1 GCA_028873515.1 Pseudomonadota bacterium
ATGCTCTGCAACATGCCCATTGGGAAGGCTTACCTATCCGAGCTGACACAGACCGCTGCCATTCAGCTGGAGGGCATGTTTGTTAAGTCTGTGGAGGTCATCTCCAACGCGATGGACAATGGTAATGTGCAGGACCAGTTGAAAGCCGCTCGCCTGCAGATGGAGGCCACGAAGAGAATTGGCGCAGCTGGTGCGAGTGCTATCCCAGCTGGCGATGGTGGAGACAGATTGGAGCGCCTGGCCCATCGGCTCATCGGCCTATTAGACAAACAGCAAACTGCCTCCGGGAGAACGATCGATGGCGACTTTCAACAAACCGATTAAAGGTACGTTTGGGAACTGGAACTCCGGCACAGACGCTAACTCACTTATTAAGCCAAAGAAGCAGTTGGCTATGGGTGGCGTAGCCACGCCGACCGCCTTGCCGAATGGCAGGCGGGGAGGCGTCAGGGATACCGGGAAGATTGGGCGGAGCCTGAAGCGCATCGACATGACGCCAAGGGGTAGCAAGCCGTGACGCTGCTAATATCCCCATCGAAGGCATCTGATGAGACGATTCCTGTTGTCTTCAATTTCCTAGATCAGCTGGAGTTTGGTGAGACCATTACAGGCGCTGTCCTATCAGCTATTGTGTCCAGTGGTACAGATGCTAGTCCATCTGCTATCCTGTCCGGTCTGCCAACTGTGGCCACTCCAACAGTCACTCAGTCTATAACCGCTGGTGTTGTGGGGGTTATCTATATTGTTGTATGCACGGTTACGGGTAGTAACAGTCATGTGTATACACAGGAAGTTAGGATAGCAGTCATAACCCCAGGTGGATTGTTCTCTAATCACTGATGGCTAAACTATCTATACATCCACCTAAGAGAGTCATTGAGGTAGTCGATATTTCCTTCGATTTCTCGGATGACCTTCTTCCCGGGGAAACGTTTACTGCAAATCTTACACAGGTTAGTTTGTACAGCGGTATTGATCCAACTCCAAGCGATCTGTTATACCAGACGGTTAGTGTAGTTGGAGATATATGCACGCAGAAGATTAAGGCAGGAGTGGTTGGAGTTATATACGATGTATTACTTGGGATAACTACCAACACCGGTAGGATAGTTCAGCAAGCAACACGAGTTGCTATTCTTCCAGATAACACTCCAGCTACTCCGACTTACATCCCGATATATTTCACCAGTCGAGTATATCCAGTTGATGTTTCGGAATACTATGTACTGCCAAACATTTCCATACTGGATGGACACTCTCTTGAGAATCCGTTAACAGTTGAGTGGATTCAATGCTCCATTGCTATACAGAACGGAACTCTATATGGTTCCAGTACGACATATAATATCCCTCACGAGGATATGAAAGCTATTCCTACCATATTAGATGGTACTCTCTTTGGTACTACTACAACATACAATATGTTGGCAGAGGGAGTGTTGCCAGTTATTAGTATGCAGGATAGTAGTCTATATGGAAGTGTTGTATCTTATGCAAATCCATATGAGAGCATTCAGTCTGCAATTGCTATTACAAATGGAACACTTACATGAGCGTCCTTTGCCTATCATCCCACTCTCAGTTTGCCGGAAAATATAAGTTCACTGTTGTTAAGGGCAGTGGAGTTATTGTTAGAGAAACTGAGTGGATCGATAACATTATTACAAATCAAGGATTGGATCAGATAGGTAACCCTACTGTATACAATACCTCATTTGGTTTTAAGTATATAAATACACACTGTGGAGTTGGCACAGGGTCGGCTACTCCAACAGTTGCTGATACAACTTTACAGTCACCTCTTGCAATGTATCCAACCTCTGCTGGAGCTAATGTAGAGGGGGGCTCGATATCATATGTGTCAGGTACTCCATCTTATTATAGCTGCGTATGGACCTATACATTTGCTGCTGGCAGCGCTACTGGTAATCTGACGGAAGTTGGTGTAGGGGGTACTCTTAATGGAGATACAACTCCTCGTCTTTTTAGTCGTGCTCTTATCTTAGATGGTACAGGGAATCCTACCACTCTGACAGTGCTGTCAGATGAGCAGCTTATTGTAACATATGAGCTTCGACTGTACATTGATACTACTGATAATACATATAGCTTTTTTATTAATAGCACTTCATACTCTGGAACATACAGAAGGGCTGATGTAAGTACTGCTCCGAGTCTATATTATGGAATGGTAAGTAACCAGGTATACATGCAGGCATGTTCAGGGACTATTGCTGCTATTACATCGCATCCATCTGGAGGTGATTCAAGTAATTCTTATTCTGAGATATCTCAAACTAACACATATGTAAATGGAACTTACTATAACGATTTCCGCAGATCATTTACTACCACAGATGCGAACTTTAATATCAACTCATTGTATACATTCTCCCCACATGGTAGGTGGCAGTTCTCCCTCTCGCCGTACATTCCCAAGACAGGTTCCTTGTCTATGCAATTGAACTGGAGACAGAGTTGGAGTAGGTATCCGTAATGCTTCCTGGAAATGTTCTATCATCCCAGCTTGAGTATTCTACCTTTATCCCTCCTGATGATATATTGGTAGATGGTACTGTTGATTATGAGTTGGGAGGGGTTGGACTTAGTGATGCCAGTCAGGGATTGCAGGTACAGGTGTGGACTGCTAGGATTACCGGTACTCCAGGATTTCCAGGCACTGCGGTTACTGTGGAGGCTCCTAACACTCCAGCTACACAGTTGTTTGCAATGGATGGTATTAGTGAGATATCTCTTGCATTCGATCAGAATATGAAGCCATTCATTGCCTTTGTGGCAAGTGGAGTTGCGCAGTTCTGGTGGTACGATGCTACCTTGCCAGGCACAAGATTTACTACATTGCCAGTTGGAAGTACTTCTCCAAAGTGTACTCTTGATGATAAGAGGCCATTGGAGAATTTGCTTGGTACGACAGATATTCTTGTTGTATACCTATTGACTGATAATCTGTACTTTCGTATGCAGAGAGATAGGTATACGGTTGAATATCTGTTATATTCAGACGTTAGTGCAAGGTTGATATCGCCCCGTGTTAACAAAGTTGCAATGAATAATGTAGATCGCGTGCAGTTCCTTCTATATGGATCACTATACCCATAATGGGCATTCAGCTTTCATCCAAGTTAATTGAGGCGTTTGCGGGTACCTTTTTGTCGATAAGGTACGATGATGCTAAGCCTACTCCAGATTTTCACAGGGAGGCGTGGGAGCTATACTCTAGTCCACATAAACAGTGCATGGTTATTGCTCCTCGAGATCATGCTAAATCAACTGGGCTGACGTTCGATTATATTCTGGCAGAGGTATGTTTCCGTACCAGTGATTATATCATCCTGATTGGTTCAACGGAGGATAAAGCGGCTGAGCAACTGTCTAACATCAGTGAGGAGTTACATACCAATGCTGATTTGAGGCAGGAGTTTGGAGTACATCACTTCGACTCAGATCAAAAGACAGAGATTATTGTAGCTTTTGATGACGGCCATCGTGCGCGTATTCTTGCTAGAGGTGCAGAGCAGAAGATTCGTGGCGCTATGTGGAAGGGCAAGCGACCGAATTTGATTGTCTGCGATGACATGGAAGATGATGAGCAGGTGGAGAATAAGGATAGGCGAGCTAAGTTTAGAAGGTGGTTCTTCCGCGCAGCCAAGCAGGCCCTTTCCAAGTCCGGTAAGATCCGTGTTCATGGAACTGTACTGCATGAGGACTCCTTACTTGCCAGACTTAGAAAGAACAAGACCTGGAAGCATCTATTCTTTAAGGCTCATGAAGGATACTCGGACTTCTCAAATATCCTCTGGCCACAGCGATGGTCGAAGGAAGATCTTCGAGCCAGGCAGCTGGAATTTGAGGAGGACGGTGATAGCGGTGGTTACTCTCAAGAATTTCTTAACACTCCTCAGGATAACGCAGCCGCTTATCTTAAAAAAGAAACCTTCCTCCCAATGCACGAAGAGCACTACGAGGATGAGAAATATTTCTACGTAGGCTGTGACTTCGCGGTTAGTAAGAAGGATTCTGCCAATCGAACTTCATTTACCATCGGTGGTAGGGGACTGTCGAAGAAGCTGTGCATTGTCGATCAGCGAGTTGATAGATGGGACACTAGTGAGTGGCTGGATGAGTTATTCCTGATAAACGCAATGTGGCAGCCTCAGGTATTCTTTGTTGAGGGTGGACAGATCTGGTCCTCTGTTTATCCATTTGTAGTGAAGGAGATGGAGGAACGGGAAGTGTTTATCAACTTCCAGGTGCTACATCCACAGAAGGATAAGGCAGTTCGAGGTCGGTCATTGCAGCGAAGGATGAAGGCAGGCAATGTACTGTTCGATAAGAAGGCAGACTGGTATCCAGGATACGAAGATGAGCTTCTTAAATTCACTGGAGTATCTGACGCTAAAGCTGATGATCAGTTTGATAGTACGGCTACGCTCTGCATTGGATTGGATAAGGAGCCGGAGCTAGATGAAATGGACTTTATCGATGAGGAAGAAGAGGAAGCAATGATCTATAATGCTCGTGGATTCTCCGAGCGTAGAAGTGCTACCGGGTATTAACTGGTGTCCCAAATTGGGACATGACTATATAAATGGAGAGTGCCATGGGTTTTCTCAAGAAGCTGATTAAGAAGCCAATTAGTGATGCAAAGAAGGTTGTTAGAGTGGTGGCGAAGTTGGATCCTATCGGCAGCAAGTTGATGAGTAAGGATCCTCTCGGCAGTAAGGTTCTGAAGTCAGCTGGTGTTGGACGTAATCCGAAGGTTGCGTCCGGTTCTGTCAGCTCTCCTGCAGTTAGACAGCCCCCCAGAAGTAGCAATCAGTTTACCACTGGGCAAGGGCTGGCCCCATCCCCTAGACCATTTAATCCTACTAATAATGCTGCTCGGCAGACCATGTCTAATATGGCCGCTCCTACCATGCCTCGCAACAGATCCAATAAGTATCGGATTAAGTAAGCCATGTTGCAGCTACAGCAATACATCACATATGATGCTGATACTATTAAGCAGCCAAACCTAACCGATAGGTTCTTGCCAGAAGATCTTCTGGCTATCGGTGAGTGGGTGTGGGATGCTTACGATAGAGATGTTAAGTCTCGGGCAGACTGGCTTCGTAGGTCAGAAGCTGCCATGGACTTGGCTATGCAACTTCAGACTGAGAAGACCTTCCCTTGGCAAGGCTGCTCCAATGTTAAGTTTCCGATCATCACTATTGCTTGCATGCAGTTTCATGCGCGTGCGTATCCTGCCATCATTAATGGTAGGAATCTTGTGCAGTGCCGAACTCCTGGTAGTGATCCTGATGGGAGTATCACTGCTCGCGCGGAGCGCATCAGTAAGTTTATGTCCTGGCAGTTGCTGGAACAGAATGAGAGTTGGGAAGAGCAGACTGATCGGGCATTGCTCTGCACTTCCATCGTAGGCACTGGTTGGAAGAAATCCTACTTCAATCCCTCGCTGGGATATAACAGTAGTGATTTCATCATGGCGAAAGACTTGGTGATTGACTACTGGGCCAAGTCAGTTGAAGAGTGTCCTACCAAGACTCATATCATTCCGATGTTTCGTAATCAGGTATATGAGCGTTGTAAGAGAGGTATCTTCAGGGATATCCTGGAGGAGAACTGGTATGAGCAAGATGCCGCTATTCCTATCAATAGTCAGCAGCAGCGGGCAGATAATAGAGGGGGTGTAACTCCTCCACAGTCAAACTACAATACCCCCTTCACCTTCCTCGAACAGCACTGCTGGATTGATCTAGATGGAGATGGTTATGATGAGCCTTATGTAGTAACTATCGAGCATGACTCCCACTGCGTAGTTCGCATTGTCGCGCGAGTAGAAAGATGGGAGGATGTGGAGTTAAATAATCAGGGAGAGATTGTAAGAGTAAACGCAACTGAGTATTTCACCAAGATTCCATTTATCCCTTCCCCTGACGGAAGCATAATGGATATCGGCTTTGGCACCTTGCTAGGACCGCT
>JAGWIG010000104.1 GCA_028873515.1 Pseudomonadota bacterium
CAAATTCTCGGGCGCGGATGTCGATTGCATGATCCACAATGGCCCCTCCCGCCTTCCGAGATGAATTGGCAGCATCCAGATTATCATGGCAAGCGCGATTGTCTGGTGCTGGATTACGGGGAGAATATTGAACGGTTTGCACTTGACGATAATTTGACGATTACGGGATTGGTGGAGGCCAAGCTAAAAGAAGAAGATGGAGAATATTTTGCAATCGCGTGTCCTGAGTGCGGAACAGAAAATCGGCATACAGCGCATCGATGCATTGGAAAAACTTTTGAGGGTACCCGATGCCAATATCGATTTGTCTGGAAATCATGCGATGCTTGCGAAACCCAAAATAGCCCATCAGCGCGATATTGTTGGAAATGTGAGCACGAGCTCATTGACCCCAATGCAAAGCTTACATCTCAGGCATCGGTAGCGCCTGGCACGCCATTTTTTGTAAATGTCGAATCAATGTCATTACGCAGGCATATCAAGGGAGATGAACCGATGCTGAGAGTCGATTACCTGGTCAATGATGGCAATCGATCTTTTGCAGTATCGGAATTTTTCAAGCCAGAGAATCAGAATCCATTCCATCGGAAGCGGCTTAGATATTTTTCGGAATTGGTCGGCGCGCATGGGGTATCTGTTGATGATTTTCTTGCGCAATCAGACTCAATGTCTGCCCCAGATAGGCTGCTAATCAAGCGCGAAAAAGGATCTAAGTATTACCAGATAGAATCAAGGCGACGCGACAGTATATCCGTTGATAATTGATAGCCAAAATCAATTGTACGAGTCTAAAGTTATTTGCGACACTTTGAATGTGTCGAATAATTTTTTGACAAAGGATTGTCTAAAAAATCCTTAAATGAAAATGGGCTAAAGTCAATGGATACCATCATGAAACAATCATTCAAAAAATTAATCCAGTCTGGCACGATAAAACGCGCCGACGCCATGAAAATCAAGCTCAATGACATTTATGAGGAACCAGGTTTTAATCTTCGTGAAGAAGGCTCTGATCTTGAGGAAAGCATTTTCGCTCTTTTTGAATTCATAATGTCTGGCGGCCAAGTCCCCGCGCTTGAGGTTCGCCCACGAGAAGGCGGAGGCGTGTGGATTGTTGACGGGCATCGGCGCTATCGAGCGTATAGGCGCGCCGTGACGGCTGGCGCTCCGATTGAATACATTCCGGTCGTTGCGTTCTCGGGCAACGATTTAGACCGCATTGTGCGCATCATGACAAGTGCAGAAGGTCGACCACTGTCGCAACTGGAAACAGCAAAAGGTTATCGACGCTTGGCGGCATTCGGTTTGAATTCAGAACAAATTGCAAAGCATGTTGGCAAAACTCGGCAGCATGTCGACAATTTATTGATCCTCGCCAATGCGAATCAAGATGTTCAAGACTTGGTAAAATCAGGCGTCGTATCGGCTACTACTGCAATTGAAACCGTGCGTCACAAAGGCGAACAGTCAGGAAAATTTTTGGCTGCGGAACTTCACAAAGCGCAATCTATCGGAAAGAAGAAGGTGACTATCGGGACAATGCGAAGCAAGAATATCCCGAAAAAAGTCGCATCTCAAATGGCAGATTTCATTGAGAAAATTATTGCACTTGATTCGACTCCGGATGATATAAAATTAATTGCAAAATCACTGATTGAAAAGTCCGGGAGGGATTAAACCTATCATGCCTGCCAAGAAATTTAAATGGCAAGCCGATCTACTAAAAAATGAACCCGCATTAAGCGACCTCATTAAAAAAATCGAGTTGCAAAGAGAAAACGAAAAAGACGTTCTCAAACTGAGCGGGATTGACCGCGCATTAATTGCCTTGCGCCGTCAATCCAAGTCTGACGTTAAATGGCTATCCAAATGGATATGGCGATTTATTGGATGACCCTTACGTTATAAGTCGATGCCGTTGGAGTCAATCCAATGATTGCGCATACCTTTACCGTAACGATGCCCGGCGAAGAAATGTATGCGCTATAAACTACTCCATCGCCTGGGTATGTGTTTGGGTCAGTCAACGCAACCATAGATGTGCTTGCCCCGCTCACGGAAACTGTTCCGGATGTACATGCCCCGGCAATCAATGCTGCCCCGCCAATGCTCGCTGTTACGGCAGATAAAGGAGGCGGAGGCGCAGGGACATAGACTTGCGAAAACGCAAATGTCGGGATGAAACAAAGTAATGCAATTAATTTTTTCAATTTAGGCCCCAATTGTCGCAAAAGTAGTCGCCGCGCCGCTTCCAATCCCATAAAGATTAGATGCAATCCCAAAAGGCAATGTAATCGCTCCGCCAGCAGGCAAAGTGAAATCCGCCGTTGTCGCAGGGTTATTAAAGGATAGCGAAAGCTTCTGCGTAGCATGGGTATTGGAAACAGTCACCCACTGCTTGTATTGCCCGCTTGCGACTACGATATCAGCGCCAGTGGTGCCTACACTTCCATTTGCCGATACGCCAGTCGTATAAAGTCCGAAAGGATTGCTCATTGTTTCCTCACTGAGTGACTGATTTAGCCCATGCTTGCAAGGCTTTTAATTTGATTGCGTCTTGGTCGGCATCGCTGGCGATTCCGAGAAGATTGATAGCATCCGGGCCTTGTAGCTCTGCGTAGGCGGCGGTTGAAGTGTCCATGCCGGAGGCGGCTGAATTTTTGGACATTGCACTGCTACCGGCTGAGCAGGATGCGACACGGACGCGCAAGCCGACAGCCCCACTAGACAGCTTGCGGCGAAGATTGGCAGTAATAGACTTTTCATTTTCCAATTCCTGAGAATATTTAGAATCAAGCGATGCAATTTGCGATTGCATGGCATCCTGGCGCGCGATAGCGGCCTGTGCGGCCTTAGTGGCTGCGTCGGATATGCTTTTAAGCTCCGATGCATTGGCTGCGCTCTGAGAGGCTAATTTAGCCTCATATCGGGTTCCTTGTATCCACCATGCGCCATAGCCGCCTATACCCATGCCTGCGGCCAATACCACGATATATATCCATGCGCCGCCAAGCCCCGCTTTTATGAGGGAAAACATTTTAGCTCCCGAGCTTCTTTGCTAGACCTAATCCAGTAAGCATTCCAACGGATGCAATGCCGTATGCCTGAAAATCGAATGCCTTGCCCCAAAGGACGCTATATATTTCCAATGCCAGCCCGATAACAATGACAATTGCCGCCCAAAAATAAGACGGTTCAAGAGTCAGGTTATCTTCGCCAGTGATTAAATCAAACAGTTTTTTTAGCATTATGAATCGCCTTGAGCTCATCCGGCGAATAGACAAAGCCGGGGATCAAAAATGCCTGCACGTTCCAAACAGGGTCGGTTTCCTCATGTCTTCCATGCCCTTTGCCGCGATGGTGCAATTCGCATAACGGCAATTGATTGTAGACTGAATCAACAAACATCTCTGGGTTTTCTGGATCGAACGATAGCCAATCAAACCCTTGCGTCAATCGAATCAAGTCCCATACAGGATGCTTTTTAGGGATAGGTACGTTACATTGCAATTTGTGGGAATACATTGTATCCGCTTGATTCAATGCAACATTTTTAATCCATTTAAAATCAATTGCATGGCTGTATGCCCATTCAAAAAAGCGATGATGAGATTCTACTTTTTTGTCATCCCCGCATACCGCGCACACATAGCCCCCGGCTTTTTTCATTTCTTCCTTGCTGGCGCGGAATAATGCGGATTCTGTGCGCGGCTCATGATCGGGATAAAACACATCCTCATGAAGCGTGCGTTCTGTCTCGTGCTCATTGGAAATGTCACTCATTATTTAGCCCTTAATCGCTTTCAAGCCGGATTCATACAGACGCAATCTATCTTGTTCGCCAAGCATTGCCGGATTGATGCGCTTGGTAATTTGATCGAATTTGCTGGCGTCTGCAAGCATATTCAAATTGTTTGAATACCAGTAATAAGCCGCAGCAATTGCAGCTACGGCCTTATCATTGCGGACTAAATCAGGATTGCTTAGCACATCAATTTTTATACCATCGGCTAATGAAGTAAAATTCTCGCGTCCTGTCGTTTGGATGAGTCCAGAGCCTCGATAAGCCCATCCATCTCCTGTCACCGCTTCGCCATTTCCGAGTCTGCCGCCATATACAATATTCGCAATCTTTTCTTGCCTTCCCATCGGCACAATTCGCTCGCCTGGCTGCCTACCAAGCTGATGCGCAAGTGTTGGCATGCGGCGCATTTTTGCGAATGTTGCAATCAATCCCTCAGGGGAATAATTGAATGATTCTTCGGTTTGCGTAAGATTGGCCGATTCATGGCCAATTTGAGCAAGGAAAGCGGCGAGTCTGAGGGGGGTATTAATCGCGTATTGTCGGCAAGCATTGGCAATCGGGGATAACCATGCTTGCGCAATCAAATTGCTAGCTCCACTAGCCGCAATTAATTGATTATGGGTAATGTCCATTATTAGTCCGGGATGATTGAATTCGATCCAACATTGGCATCAAGAGATTTTGTGCAATGATTCTTTTGAATGATAATTGATAGCACTTTGCACAAAATGCATCCCCATTGCTTTCCTTCATTTCTAGCTTTGGCTGCTCGACTTGAAATTGTTTCAGCAGGATCGCCGCCTAAAATGGCATTACAAAACTGATCCAATGCCACTGCGACACTCAAAAAATAATTTGCATGTCGAGGAACATAAATATCAAATAAAGAGGCAAAAAAATGAATTGCACCTAATTTGATATTTGAAAAATACTTCATAGATCGTCCGTATTTGTCAATGCTTCATGTTTGATAATTTTGTCCCGCACCAAAACATAAATTTGCAATACGGTATAAAAAATCGTCAGAAGAATCGCTACTTTTGCGGTTGTCAAGCTTCCCAAAAGAACTCCAATCCATGCAATCCCAGACTTAATGACCGCCCAAAAAGTATCTTGGTCCTTCATTGTTCCCCCGAACAAAAAGCAAAAATTATCTTTTGTACATCACTGTAAAGCATAGTGGCACTCGCATGCTTGGCCCCCATGATGTATTTAGCCATTTCTTTTCAATTGGATCGAAATAGCCCCAGGCTTTCCATCCTATTTTTACGTACAGGCCGCCGCGCTGCATGTAAAAATTAAATGCCAGCTTTGGGCCAATGGCAAAAAATGTGACGCTTGATTTTATGGACGTATATTTTTTTACTGTCCATTCGTTAGGAATGAATTGCATTCCAAACGGCCAATAATCCCATCCATAGGCCGGATTGCGATAAAGCCAATACACGCGGGCAAGATATCGTCGGAATGGTGTAGACCCCCATGATGCGGCGATATATCCGCCTTTCCATGCCTCGTCGCATGTGGCGTCAAATGTTTGAAACCATTTTAACCATTTCGGCAAATTGCCATTTGCATCGCAAAATATTGGAGCCCACCAGTTGACGAACAGACAGGCTGCCGCCGTGGCGAGAAGCGAAGCAATAACCAAAAGCGGGTATAGGATTACCATGTGATGGCCTGCACTGCGGAGATAGACGTTGCCGCGCTGACTTGTGATTTCAGTGATTGCAAGTGTTGGAAAGCCGTCCATCCTTGCGATAGCATTGCCATATAAAGTCCCTGCAAATCAGCAAGCGTAAAAGGCACTTCCGTATTGTCTTCCGACTTCCAATAAAACCCCGTTGGCGTAGCGCCCGCAATGCCATATCCTTGCGTTGCCTGCATCAAAAGTGTCTGACTAGCTGGATCAGCCTGATACGTCTTCGTCACGCCGCCTTTGCTGGTATAGCTCACAGGCGTCACGATTGCGGACCGATACGCCGACGACAGCGATGCTATCTGTGCGGCCTGCGCCTGCGCCAAAAGCTGCGCGGAGGTCGGCGCGGCAGGCGCTACCAGCGCGCCATTCGCGACGGTGTAGCCTGGCGTCGAGAGGCACGCCTGCCATTCGGCATCCGTGATCTTGATTGCCGTGACGCCCTTTGGCACCGGACTGTC
>JAGWIG010000263.1 GCA_028873515.1 Pseudomonadota bacterium
CTGGTCAAGGAAACGCAGGCACGGGAAGGGAATGTAGGCATCTGGATTGAAGACAAGGACAGCGGCATTTCCCTGATTCAGTCCGCTTCACGACAGGGCTTGCCGGTTGCGCCCATTGATTCAGTTCTGACCTCACAAGGCAAGGAAGGTCGTGCCATTGCCGTCAGTCCCCATGTGCATCAGGGACGGGTAAAATTGAGCCGCTACGCCTACGACAAGATTACGAATTACCGGCAGCAGAACAAGAATCATTTTATTGACCAGGTCTGCGGGTTTCGGATGGGACAGCATCGCAAGGAACACAAGAAGGATTTGCTCGATTGCTTCACCTATGGCATTGCCATTAGCCTTGGTGATGCCTATGGATTTTGACAAAGTGGTAAATGATATCAATTTTTTGGTTATTTTCATGGTAAAAGTGGGAAATGACAGTCATTTTTGAGGGGTCGGTCTCAAAAAATACGGGGGTTATAAAAATGAAAGTGGGAAATGGTGATTTTCTGGCCTCGGTATTTAAAGGGAAAAATTGATGGCGGTCAATTCAGGCGTCGATAACGGAACGAGTGCTTATCTGTCCACGACCAATGGCTTGTCTTCTTCCCTGCTTGACCTGTTGGTGGCGGATGAGATTGTTCCGGGTACTGATCCGAGTTATCAGATATGCAAGATTATCTACAGCTATCATCCTTTGGGCGCGAAGATGGCCGAATCTCCCATCGGCATGGCACAAAGCCAGGAACGGGACATTTCCATTCCCGGTGCGCCGGAAGATGACTTGAAGCAGGCATTCAAGAATGAGTGGGACAAGACGGGTGTCATTGGGGCCGATGTCATCATCTATAACCTGATGAAGACCTCCCGTATTTACGGGATTGCCTCTCTGGTGGGGGGCATCAAGGATTTTCCGACCAATGAGCCACTTCCTTGGGACAGGCTCCATGAAGCGGACATGTATTATAACATCATCGACCCGCTGAACAGTGCGGGAAGTCTGGTCCTGAACCAGGACCCGAATGCGCCGGATTTCCAGAAGCCGACTTATCTCAAGGTCGGCTCCAAGGATTATCATCCCTCGCGTGCGGTCATCATGATGAATGAGCAACCGATTTATATCCAGTGGTCGAATTCAGCCTTCGGCTTCGTGGGACGGTCTGT
>JAGWIG010000006.1 GCA_028873515.1 Pseudomonadota bacterium
CGTAAATCTGGTATCTTTCTTCCTGGGTAAGGTGTGTGTAGTTCATGGATGCAATTTCGACTGGCTGGTCAAAAAAGCACAAATGCTACCGCATCCTGCCCCCCTGATCAGCATTATTCAAAATTGCACTTCATGCTTGAATCCGTGTTCTTAAATAGCCTCATTTAAAATATATAACAAAATGACACCATGGCCTAATCACAAATGAATTCAATATTATCAATTAATCTAGTTTTACCAATCCAGACCGCTGCCAATATAACCAATCTGTTGCATCCTTGTTCAGGAAGCTGCAGGGTGTCTGAATCCCTAACTGTTACATATTCTACCTGCCATCCTTTATCCCGCATCTTTCTCGTTGCTGCCTCACAAAGCATTTCATACCCATCCTTACCAGAAGATATTTTTTGAACAACATCCTGGAGTGTTGCATACAGCATAGGTGCTTCAGCACGTTCAGAAACAGATAAATAGCTATTGCGTGAACTCAAGGCCAGTCCATCAAGGTCACGAACCGTCTCTATACCAACTATCCTGACCGGAACATTCAATTGTTCAACCATCTCTTGAATAATGAACAACTGCTGGTAATCTTTCTTGCCAAATAAAGCCACTTCCGGCCGAGCTAGATTAAAAAGCTTAAGAACAACAGTCGCAACACCAGCAAAATGTCCCGGTCGCGTCACGCCGCACAGATCTGAAGCCAAATCAGATGGCCTGATCAGGACTGTTTGCCGAAAAGGATAAAGCATTGACAAATCTGGTGTAAAAACTGCATCTGTACCTATCGATTCCAGTTTCGCAAAATCTGCTTCTAAGGTGCGGGGATATCTCTCAAAATCTTCACCTGCACCAAATTGAAGTGGGTTAACAAATATGCTGACCAGAACCCTCTCACCTTCATTAAGAGCATGACGTACAAGGGAGAGATGGCCTTCATGAAGATTTCCAAGAGTAGGCACCAGAGCAATAGAACCCTTTTGTTCACGATATTGGCGTAATTGAGAAAGGTTTTGAATAACCAACATGTCATGTTCCTTCAATTCGCTTAACTCCACTCCTATCACTGATACTTAACAAATGTCCCACTTCGCCAAATCCTGGGATAAGCAATGCTGCATCGAGATCGGATAGAGGTGCCAGGACAAAAGCGCGTTCATGCATACGAGGATGAGGCAAAATCAGCCTGTCATCAGAAAAAACCAGATCCTCGTATAAGAGAATATCAAGATCCAAGGTTCGTGGGCCATTTATAATCCCACGCTGGCGCCCATGCAACCGTTCTATTTCCAGTAATACATCAAGTAGCGCATGAGGAAATAATCCCGTTTCGATACGAGCACAAGCATTGATAAAATCCGGCTGTCTGTCATAACCTACGGGAGAGGTCTTATAAAGCGGAGAGTTCGCCTCTATCCGTATTCCGGGCCATTTATCAATCTGTTCCAAGGCTATCCTGACCTGATTCACAGGGTCATCCAGATTGCTCCCCAAAGCAATGTAAGCTTTTGTCATTACTTACCCTGACCCGCCGAAGGAGATCTGCGACGCTTTCGGCGACGTGCTGGTCCCGCATGTAACAACATCATCTTCCGATCATGCTCAGATGCAGACTGGAAGGATTCCCACCATCGACCAAGCTCTGCATCAACCTCACCGCTTTGACACCGCAGAAGAAGGAAATCATATCCGGCACGAAAACGAGGGTGAGCCAGAAGGCGTGAAGGCTTATTTCCGCTCCGATTTTCAAAACGCGGTTGAAGCCCCCATATCTCCTTCATGCCTGTTCCGAACCGACGGGGAATTGCCAATTTTTCGGCCATATTATCCATCACTTCATCCATGGCCTGAAATAAAGCTGGCATAGATTGTTCCCCCCGTGCTTGAAGCTCATTCCATGCAGACAATACATCATGCCAAAAAAGTGTGGCAAAAAGGAAACCTGGAGAAACTGACTTGCCTTCCCGAATACGTATATCGGTATTAATCAAGGCAAGATCAACAAATTTCTGTCCTAAAGGCTGCTCAAGCACCATGTCAAGCATGGGCAGAATCCCATGATGCAAACCTTCGGAACGCAATCTTGTAATCCCTTCGCGTGCGTGCCCTGATAAAAGAAGTTTAAGCATTTCATCAAAAACACGTGCGGCAGGAACATGATTCAACAAATGAGCCATTGAGGCTATAGGCGATCTGGTTATAGTTTCAATCTGAAAATCTAGTTTGGCTGAAAGCCGGACAGCACGAAGCATCCTCACGGGATCCTCACGGAACCGAACCTGAGGATCACCGATAACCCGCAAAAGACGCCGTTCAATATCCTCAACACCCCCCACGTAGTCTAGGATCATCTCAGTACAGGGGTCATAATACAGCGCATTAATAGTGAAATCCCTTCTCACAGCATCCTGGGGTTGCGTGCCAAATGCATTGTCACTGATAATCCTGCCCCGCTCATCAGCAGCAATTTCCCCCGTTTGCTCCGGCACAGCCCGCCGAAAGGTCGAAACTTCAATAATATCGCCCTTCATGACATGAACAATCTGAAAACGCCGTCCAATAATCCGTGACCGTCTGAAAAGGGCATGCACCTGCTCAGGTGTTGCATCGGTTGCAACATCAAAATCCTTAGGGGGAATACCAACAATCAAGTCACGTAAAGCCCCGCCTACTATAAACGCACTGAAACCAGCCTGCTGCAACTGTTCCGTAACCCATAGTGCTGCGGCACTAATATCCTCTCTATGTATTCCATGTCGCTTTGCGGGAATAATACGCGGCCTGGAGGGATCTACCCCATGCGGCTTGCCAAGTGCTGCATCAATTAATTTGCGAATCATGGGAACTCTCAGGTTTTGAACCGCAAATATACGGTAAAAACCCCGCAAAATTTAACATTGGAGAAAGAAAATCTGGAGCAGCAAACGACACAAACCCGCCAAGATAATGCTTTATTCAACAAAAACGCCATTTTACCGATGCCATATTTTTTTTCCATCACTTTTGCGGTACTAGCCAGGCATCGCCTGTCTGTACAGGAACAAAAGCAACACCATAAAGAGAGTGCAGGTTTGACGGGATCAATACATCCCTGACAACACCCATTTTCATGTTGCCCTCGCCAAATAGAAGCAAGGCATCACTACATCCATTCTGGGCCCAATAAACATCATGAAGCACAGATAAAATTGTCACACCCATTCCAGCCTTAAGGGCAAGTGTTTTCATTACCCGGCCCTGATAATCCACATCCAGATTCTGCAAGGGTTCATCAAGCAATAACACTTGCGTATCCTGAGCCAGCAACTGAGCAATTCTTGCCCGTTGCCTCTCTCCTGCCGACAGTAACCGGTAATTTTCTTTCACAAGATTATCAAGGCCTAATAAATGTAAACTGTCAGAAACTATCCTGACATCCTTTTCACTTGAACGCCAACCATTAGTCCAAGGTATTCTGGCAAGTGCCACATAATCCCAGGTGCTTCCAAAAAATGCATCGGATTCATCCTGAACAAGAATACCAATTAATCTTGCACGTTCACGTGTGGAAAAGCTTCTTAAATCCAACCCATCGAGATATACCTTCCCTTTCACTGGTTTCACGAGGCCCGCCAAAACCTGAAGAAATGAAGTTTTTCCACTCCCGTTCCTCCCCATCAAGGCGGTCAAAGCTGAAGTTCTGAACACCAGGTTCATATCAACAAATATCTGTTGATGACCCGCCATAACTGTCAACTCTTTAACTTCGAGAATCATGTGGGGTTCCTTGCAAGCAGCACAAGGAAAAGGGGGACACCAATCAATGCAGTTACTACACCTACTGGCAATTCTGAAGGTAAAAACATCACCCGTGCAAGCGTATCAGTCAAACATAAAAATCCACCTCCAACCAAAGCGGCAAGCGGTAACAAACGCCTGTAATCGGAAATATCAAGTAGCCTCAACACATGGGGTACAATCAGCCCGACAAACCCGATGGCGCCTGCCTGGGTAACCGCTGCTGCCGTGGCAATTGAAGCAATCAAGAAAATAGCCAGTTTAGTAGGCCAAACTGCAATGCCCAGTGTTGCTGCCTTTGCGTCACCCAGCAGCAGTAGATTCAGCACCGGCGACAACCACATCGAAGCAATAATAGTAATGATGAGAACCAGAAATGCCCATGTTGGCATCCCAGCCTGGGATAAATCTCCCATCAGCCAGAACAGCATCCCCTTTACACTTGTGCTTGGAGCCAATACGAGCACAAGACTAATAATCGCACCAAATCCAGCGGAAAGCGCCACTCCTGTTAACAAAAGCCGATCACTTCTCCACCCTCCTGTCCTGAAACTCACAATCAAGACCAGACCGATGCTGAAAAATGCACCAACAACGGCTCCAGGTCTTATAAGCCAGGCTGGCAGCCCAAAAAGCATAAGTAATAGTACAGCCGTAGATGCTCCACCCGAAACACCTAGAAGATAAGGATCGGCGAGCGGATTGCATAGTAATACCTGCAGCAAGGCTCCAGATATCGATAGCAGGGAACCACAAACAAATGCAGACGCTACACGAGGAAACCTAATCTTCCAGAAAATCAGGATGTCCTCTATCGACCCTTTATGCCACATGGCTTGCCACAACCTGTCTGCTGTAAGATGAACTCCGCCCAAAGCAAGCCCAATGCCAATACTTAATATGGCAAACACGGCTGCATAACCAATTGCCATCCCATCATGAAATACTAACGAAGACTGATTACGGGCCATTGGCAACGCCTTGCATATTCGCTAAGGATAGTATCGGGATCAACAGCTACAGGCTCACTCACCATCTTAAGCAATGGCAAATCATTATGTGAATCACTATAAAAACGACACTCATTAACTGACTCCCAGGATAATCCCTGATTCTCTAGCCATTGATGAAATCGTGTAATTTTACCCTCACGAAAACAGGGAACCCCATCCACCTGGCCTGTATAGTTCCCATTCTTCTTTTCGGGTATGGTTGCGATAAGGTGAGATATACCAAATTCGCGGGCAATCGGACCTGTGACAAAACAATTGGTAGCCGTAATCATTACTACATAATCAGCCGTTTCCTTTGCCTGGGCTACTTCTTCTCTGGCACGACTTGTGATCATGGGCAAAATCTTTTGTGACATGAACAGGGCATGCCAATCTTCCAACTGGGCCAGGCCATGACGGGAAAGAGGTTTAAGCTGAAAATCCAGGAAGGCATATATATCGAGCGTACCGGCCATATAGGCATCATAGAACTCCTGGTTTCGTGCTTCATATACTTCTCGATCTAGCACTCCTTGCCCAATAAGAAATTGGGCCCATTCAAAATCACTATCACCACTAATCAACGTATGATCCAGATCAAACAGAACTATCCTCAAATCCACCCCCCATTAACAAACATTTATCAAACAGCCACAACACATGTACATCATGCTATTTACATGATTTTAAGCCATAGACCCACATTATCTCCAAGAGATTGTTACAATAACCCATCTCCTGAACCAGGACTTATCTTAATCCTGTCGCAACCATCACTAAAGGGTTACACGAAGAGAGCTTGTCAAGGTCTATGCGAATATTCACTCAATATCTTGGAAAGACAATAAGGCAGCCACTATTACCTTTTTGAAGAATATGATTTTTGTTCATACAGGATAGACCCTTGCAATTGTCAGCCAGTTAGACAGGACTTCACGGATTCGCCACGAGCCTTGGGTCTTTCAACACCTCCTTATGAAGGGACTGCTCCCTGATTATCTTGCCTCTTCAAAAAGAAATAAAAAAAATTAAAATTTCAGGTCACGCATGCATGGTTTCATCATGAGCCCTCATGATAAGATGCAAGGCAGTCTATCATTATGTCAATAATCATGTGTCAGCTTCTTGGAATGAACTGTAACGTACCAACTGACATCTGTTTTTCCTTCGATGGATTCAGCAGACGAGGTGGCCAGACCGGGGATCATCGGGATGGTTTTGGAATCGCCTTTTTCGAAGGGCGGGGGGTTAAGCTTTTTCTTGACTCCAAGCCAACCATTGAGTCATCCATTGCTCAACACATCAAGGAAAATCCCATTCACTCCCTCAATGTCATCGCACATATTAGAAAAGCAACAAAAGGGAAAATTGCTCTTGAAAATTGTCACCCATTCATCAGGGAAATGTGGGGCAGATACTGGATATTTGCACACAACGGGAATCTTGAGTCTTTCGAGCCAACCCTTCCTTTGCACTATCATGCGGTAGGCGACACTGATAGCGAATTGGCCTTCTGCCATATGCTAGATTACCTCTATGACCGCTTTGGAAGTCATTACCCACCATTGCGCCCCCTTACTGATGCAATCAAGGAAATAAGCCAGAAAATTTCGTCTCACGGCCCTTTCAATTTTTTGCTTAGCAATGGTGAGTTCATGTTTTGCCACTGTTCAACAAAATTAAGCTATATTGTTCGTCAAGCGCCCTTTACTCATGCCCACCTTGTTGACGAAGATGTCACCGTGGATTTCGGCCTTGTAACTACCACAAAGGACAGGGTGGCAGTCATCGCCACAGAACCCCTGACAGACAATGAGATTTGGACACCGATTGTTCCAGGTGAACTCCTTGTCTTTAACCAGGGGCAACCTATCACCCTTGACAATTAGCCTATGGAAAACGGGCCTGTTTATACAGAGGGATCCTGGAAGGATTCCAGTTTGAGCGGGCCCAAGTCCACACATCCTCCACCCTTGCCCGTCCAAGTTCATCTGGGGGATCCTGTCCAAGAAACGATAAGGCCCTGCACAAAGTTTGAGACTCCCGTTTCGGCTCAACTGGCTGGGCAAGATTCTGCTTACTGAGCTTTTTTCCAAAACTGTTCAGCACCACTGGAAGATGGCGATATGCTGGAACGGGAAAATCAAGCGCTTTCTGAAGAAATATCTGGCGACCTGTTGAGGTAAGTAAATCACTCCCCCTTACAACATGTGTAATTTGTTGCCAATCATCATCAACTACTACGGCAAGCTGGTAAGCATACAAACCATCCTTGCGTTGCAAAACAAAATCACCGGCCTCCCTGGCTAATTCAGAAACCTGAATGCCATAGGTTGCATCACAAAAAGAGATAACAGCGTCCTGAACATTCAAACGCCGAGTTGAACCAGCAGCACTGTTTAATCCCTTATGCCTGCAAATTCCAGGATAAACCGGCTCTCCTTCAGAATTGACAGGCCATAGACCCATTTCCTTCCTTGAGCATAAACATTCATATACATGCTTCCGCGCACACAAATCATCAAGTGCTGCCCGATAAGCCTCAATTCTACAATGCTGGTAGACAACTTCCCCTGTCCACACAAAACCATGGTTTTCCAAAGTTCGCAAAATTAAACTATCCATACCCGGTCGAATACGCGTTACATCCACATCCTCAATACGTACCAACCACTTCCCACCCTGAGTACACGCCTCCAGAAAGCTGCCAACTGCAGTAACAATCGAGCCAAAATGCAGAGGGCCAGAAGGTGAGGGTGCAAACCGTCCACAATATCGGATCCTGATTTTTTCCTGTTTCATGACTATCTGCCTTCGGCTACAAATAAAATCAAGGACAATTTATTTCCACGCTATTCACAACGAATTCCTTTTTTGGCATATCCTATACATACATGTAAGTTCAACACATTTTGTCAAAATGATTTCAGGAATGTAAATGATGACAATTTCAATACCAGCAGTGCACTCAATCATCAATGAGCGCATCAGCAAAAGAGCCCTGGATCCTGATCGTCCCGTAACACCTGAAACGCTGCTTTCTCTAATCGAAGCAGCACGCTGGGCTCCCTCTTGCAACAATGAACAACCCTGGAGATTCATATTCTGGGATAAAAACAAGGATCAAAGCAATTGGCACAAGGCCTTCAGCTGCCTGGCAGAAGGTAATCAGATATGGGTACAACATGCTCCAGTCCTTGCTGTATCACTTGCTTATCAATTAAACAAAAAAGGGCTGCCTAATTACTGGGCTCAGTATGATACAGGTGCAGCAGCCTTGAACCTATGCTTACAGGCGACTGCACTTGAAATGATAGCCCATCAAATGGGTGGTTTTGATCCTAAGCAACTCATGGAAGCGTTCAGCTTACCCGAAACCATCACACCAATGTCAATGATTGCCATCGGCTATCCTGGTGATACACAGCGCTTACCTGAAAAACTTCAGATACGGGAAATGGCACAACGGGAACGACGCCCTGTAAATGAACTTTTTTTTGAATCTTCCTGGAATCATCCCATCAAAAACTAGACCAAAAAAATTTTGAGACAGTTCATTAAGCGCATCACAAATTTCAGGTGTCCACAAACTCACAGGCACAAAACCCAAACTAAGATTAAAAGCCGCGCTTCCATCGGCTGTGACAAACCGATTACAGGCTGTCTGCCTCTGCCTGCCCGGATTTGACCTGACAAGAATATTTACAAAATGCATAATGAAGTGCAATGCCGATCCAGATTACCCGATGATTAGTTCCAGATCAGGCAAATTCTCTAGAACCTGCTCATAAGTATCACTTGCCCTCAATACTTCAACAACCACTGGGAGAGGTTCCGGCCATATCTCGGGCAACATCGCTTCACCTTGCTTGTCAGCTGGAAAAGCCAAAAACTCCATAGGGGGATTAAAACAAGTGCTAATACCTTGCCCATCACCTCTGGGATCAATCCGGTACCAACCCGTTTCAGGTAAATATACCGCATTCAACCCGTGCAAGGTATAGCGAAACCCTTCATCATCATAGCGCAACCTCTGATAACAAATCCCCGCGGGTATTCCGTTCGCACGTAACACAGCAGCCAGTAAATGACTTTTTGCAAAGCAAAACCCCGTACGCGCAGACAAAACATCCGATGCGGTGCAGGTTACAGGATTCAACCTGTAGTCCGAGCTATGCCGGATATTGTCTCGCACCCACTCAAAACTGAGTCTTGCAAGGCCTAGGGGGCTGTCAGCCTGGTTGAATAGTTTTCTGGACAGGCCAAGGATTAAAGAATGTTTCCAGTCAATGATGGGCGTTGATGCGAGATATTGTTCGAACATAATCCAGACTCAGCCATCTAATTTTCTTAATATGATACCGCTAAAACATCGATCTTTTAAAATAAACAGAATTAAACAGATACCCAAAATTAACCGCCTGTCATCAACATCCATCCTGCTGGTGGCAGGAAAATCTACTTGCCGGCTAATACATGCATAAAATTTCGCATTCACTTTCTTAAGATTTATAAATTCCCGATAACATTCAAAAGACTAGGCTGTAAAAAGCCTACTTAAGCACCCACCTGACAGGTAAGGTTTCATTATTTGCATGAAGCAAAGGAATCAAAAAAAGTAACTCTTAGACATAACTTCATACCTTCGGCTTTCGATCTTCCCAAACCATTCTGCGTGGATTCAAGCAGATTAGAATACTGTATTAAAATACTTGCATCTTGGTGCAAATGAGCTACAAAAGCTATATTTACTCAAGAATTGCGGAATCAAAAATCTAAAATTAGCCACTATTTGATAATAGTTCACGCAATAAGGGTAAAGTTATTGGGCGTTTCATTTCTAGAGAGCATAAATCAATCGCATCTAGCAAGCACATCAGCGAAGACATATCCCGTTCGGTATGGCTCAAAAGATAGTCGACCACCTCTCGGCCAAGTGAAAACCCACGAAACTGCGCATGGGCCAGCAAAGCCTCTCTTTTGTCATGATCAGAAAGTGTTTTCAGGTGAAAAATAAGGCCCCAGCCAAGACGGGTCGTAACATCAGGCCGTAAATTCAATGCCGACGGGGTATTATCTCCGCATATCAAAAGATGCCCCTTTTCTTCTTTTACCCTGTTGAACAAATCAAATAACCCAATCTGCATCTGGGCATCCAGCTTACTGACATCATCAATCGCTAAAAGATTATGGGTTTCAGCCATAGAAGCCCGAGGAACCTGGCCAGAACCAAAATAGCCAGCATTTCCTCCATTGGCAATAACAGCATTGACAGTCGCTTTAAGCAGATGGCTTTTCCCGCAACCAGGATCGCCCCAGATATAGATAATTTTTTCTACATTATTTTCTAAACAAGAAAATCTGGACAAATAAGTCAGAAGCTCCTGGTTTGTACCGGGTATAAAGTTAACCAGACTCGGTTCAGGAGTAAATGAAATGTCGAGTAAAAGTTGATGCAACCTATCCATCTATACAGATATTACCATTTTTAAAAATTCCGTACTAAACAGGGAAAGAGAAAATATCTTGCTCAGTTCCAGCAAATGCTCCCACTTTTGAAAAGGGTAATTTCCTCGATTGTGGTAAAATTATTTCGAGAAGTTTTGGAGTCATCCCCTTACTGTATTGCGGCACTTTAACTTGAATGAAGCGAGATCTCAACTTGACACAAACCACGAGTCCAATAAATTACCGTGACGCTGGTGTGGACATCGATGCCGGTGATGCCCTTGTCGAAGCCATAAAACCACATGCCAAAAGAACTTTCAGACCAGAAGTATTGGCAGGTCTTGGTGGATTCGGCGGTCTATGTGCATTACCTCCGGGCCTGCGGGAACCCATTCTCGTATCCGGCACAGACGGTGTCGGCACCAAACTGAAACTGGCATTTATGCTGGATCGTCATGACACTATCGGCATAGACCTTGTCGCAATGAGCGTCAACGATATTCTGGTTCAAGGTGCTGAGCCGCTTTTTTTCCTTGATTATTATGCATGTGGCAAACTAGATGTTTCCACTGCAACACGTGTCATAGCAGGGATTGCTCAAGGATGCGAACAAGCAGGCTGTACCCTGATTGGCGGGGAAACAGCTGAAATGCCTGGGATGTACCCCACCGGCGAATATGATCTGGCAGGATTTGCAGTGGGTGTTGTTGAAAAAGAGCATCTCATTACAGGTGATCAAATCAGTGCCGGAGACGTTATTCTAGGACTAGCCTCAAGTGGCCCTCATTCTAATGGCTACTCACTTATTCGAAAAATCATTGAGCGCAGCCAAGTTGACCTTTTGGCTTTCTTAGACCAGACTACCTATGCAGACGCCTTGCTCGCTCCAACCCGAATTTATGTCAAATCAGTCCTTAAACTCATAAAGCAGTGCCCAGTAAAAGGCATAGCCCATATTACAGGAGGAGGTTTGCTTGAAAACATTCCCCGTATCCTGAAACACCAATGGTGTGCACATATCAATAAATCATCATGGCCTCAACCCCGGATCTTCGAATGGCTTGAAAAAGAAAGCCAGATTACCCCACATGAAATGTTTCGAACATTCAATTGTGGAATTGGCCTTATCATTGTGGTTCCTTCAGAGAAGGCAGATTTTGCTACCGAGGCTTTATACAAATCAGGGGAAACTGTTTTTAACATCGGCCAGATCCAGCTTCGCAAATCTGGTGAAAGCCCGGTCATTATCGAATGAAAAGTGCCGTCATACTTATTTCTGGCCGAGGAAGCAACCTTCGTGCCCTTCTGGACGCCAAGCTTGACCTTGATATACGATGTGTCGTCTCAAACCGACCCGATGCACCAGGGCTTGAAATTGCCCACACACAAAAGATCAAATGCAAGATCATTGATCATCGGCAATACGCTTCAAGGGAGCTTTTTGATGCAGCACTTGCAAATTCAATAGACCGGTTTGCGCCTGATTATGTCATCCTTGCTGGCTTCCTCAGAATATTTACCAGTACTTTTGTGCTACACTACCATCAACGTATGATTAATATTCATCCTTCATTGCTACCTGCTTTTACCGGTCTTGATACTCATACTCGCGCACTCGCAGCAGGAGTAAAAATACATGGGTGCACCGTACATTTTGTAACCCCTGACCTGGATGGTGGGCCGATTATTATCCAAGCCGCTGTGCCTGTCCTCCCAAATGACACAAAAGACTCATTAGCTCAACGTGTCTTGACAGAAGAACATAAGATTTATCCCAAAGCCATTTCCTGGCTTATCAGTGACAGGATCCACATGCATGGAGATCAAGTCCTGATCAAAAATACCCATCCAAACGCTACAAACCTGATTTCACCCTGGAACTGAAGTGAAAAAACTCATCTGGCTGCTTTTTTTTGCTTCTTTCCCAGCCTATTCTCAAAATCTTACCATTCACGCTGTATATAGCGTATTAAAAGACGGGTTTCATTTAGGTACCGTTACTGATGATTTTATAATCAATAATGGCCATTACCGTATCTACAGCGTAACAAAAGCGGATGGTATTGTTGCACTGCTTATGCCTAAACCAATCAAGGCCAACAGCGAAGGAATAGTTTCCCTGGCCGGACTGCATCCGCTTCAGTTTGATCAACTGCGAGGAGGATCAGCTGACAAGGACATCCATGCCAAATTTAATTGGAACACACATGTTTTAACCATGAAATTTAACGATCAAACCATCAATGCACCCTTACCGAAAAATGCTCAGGATCGTTTAAGCCTAATGTACAATTTCCTGGTTGCGCCCTTACCTTCGCATCAATTTACTGTTCCCATGACGACCGGTAAAAAAATTGAATCCTACACTTTACGCAATGAGGGCATGGAAACTATCCAGACTCCTTCAGGAACATGGAAAGCCGACCATATCGTACGGGTGACCCATCCCGGTGATAAGGGTTTCGACTTATGGCTAGCCCCATCCGAAAATTATTTACCAGTAAAAATGCTCATTTATGACTCGGGCGGCGGTGCATTTGAACAGACTCTGGTTCAATTCAAAGTGAAAGGCTGAAATGCCCCCCAGACTTTCTCCTGAACGTCTTCTGGCTGCTGAAGAAGGATTGACCACTGTCCTCAGCCTTACCGAACCAGCGGATAATGCTTTGCACAGGTTATTCCGTTCCAGCCCGAATCTAGGCCTTCAGGATCGTGCCTTTATTGCTGAGACAGCCTACACAGCCCTGCGATATCTACGTCGGCTGGAAATAGCATGCCAAGACAAGGTTACCCCCCGGCGCATACTGCTTGCTACCCTTATGTACTATGAAGGCTACAGCGTTCGTGAACTTTCAAGCCACCTCCATCCAAAAGAAAGCGCCTGGCTTGAAAATATTCGTGGAATCGCATTTCCTACCGATCCTGCTTTATCATTAAACTTGCCGGACTGGCTCTATGCAAAACTTGCAGAAAAATTCAGCAGCCATGAACTAATTGAACTTGCACATGCCCTTAACTCCCCTGCACCACTTGATTTGAGAACAAACACTCTCATCAAGCATCGGGATGACGTCATGCTTGCATTCCAAGATAAAAGCATACCTGTTACCCAAACCCCTTATGCACCCCTTGGGCTTCGGTTACGAGACAAGATGGCACTGATGAATCTCGATCTATTCAAGGAAGGCGCAATTGAAGTTCAGGATGAGGGTTCCCAACTCATCTGTCAGCTCATGGAAGTCAGACGCCGGGAACGAATAGCGGATTTCTGTGCTGGCGCCGGTGGGAAAAGCCTTGCCATGTCAGCAAGCATGCAGTCACGCGGCCAAATTTACGCGTTTGATGTTTCAGAAAAACGATTGGCAAAAATGGGGCCTCGACTGAAACGTTCCAATGCCAGCAACATCCAGCCTGTCCGCATCACCTCTGAATCGGATTCAAAACTCGAACGCTATCATGAACGTATGGATCGGGTGCTTGTTGATGCACCATGTAGTGGTTTAGGTACCTTACGCAGAAATCCGGAACTAAAATGGCGTCAGACACCAGATACCGTAACGAAACTTGTCAAGCTTCAAGAATCCATCCTGAATGCAGCGGCAAGGCTTGTAAAGCCGGGGGGGCGACTTGTTTATGCAACATGCAGCCTTCTTGATGAAGAAAACATTAATCAAATTGATAGATTCCTTGCCTGCCATCCAGAATTCAAACTTCTGCCAGCCAATGAGATACTGCAGCGACAGCGTATAAACCTTGATACAGGAGTATTACTTGAACTTTGGCCCCATAAACATGGAACCGATGCATTCTTTGCCGCCGCAATGGAAAAAATTCGTTCGGGATAATTGGACGTCACTGAAATTAATCACTCTCGCATCTTGCAAGCAAACCCTGGCCACGTCCTATATTTCTGACGCATTACTTGCACTTGGTGATAAATACCGTAAAATACTTTCTAATTATTGTAAAACAGCGTGTTTGCGCTATTTTATGTGCCGTCTTTCAAAGAGGAACCGTCTTGATACTATCTGGCTTAATCTCGCTACCCTGGTGGGGATATATGACAGTAGCACTCGTCTTTACCCACATCACCATTGCTGCTGTCACCATCTACCTTCATCGGTACCAGGCTCATCGAGCCTTGGAGCTTCATCCCATACCCAGTCATTTCTTTCGTTTCTGGTTGTGGCTAACAACAGGTATGGTTACGCGTGAATGGGCAGCAGTGCATCGCTTTCACCATGCACGTTGCGAAACCAAGGAAGATCCTCATAGTCCACAGGTTTATGGCTTGCAAAGAGTGTTATGGGGAGGGGTTGGCCTCTACAAAAAAGCAACCCGGATTAATGAAACCATAGAAAAGTACGGCCATGGAACACCCGATGACTGGATTGAGCGCAAACTTTATACTCCCCATAATGTAACAGGCATCATGCTCATGGTGAGCCTTGATATCATATTGTTTGGCATTGTACCGGGAGCGCTCATATTCGCAACTCAGATGGTATGGATCCCTTTCTTTGCTGCTGGGGTTATCAATGGCGTCGGCCATTATTTTGGATACCGTAATTTTGCTAGCGAAGACGCCAGTACAAACATCTTCCCGCTAGGGATCATTATCGGTGGAGAGGAACTGCACAATAATCACCACGCATATGCAAGTTCTGCCAAGCTCTCAAACAAATGGTACGAATTTGATATAGGGTGGCTTTACATCCGCATCATGGAATGTCTGCATCTTGCGCGGGTCAAAAAAGTTGCCCCCAAAGTTCGTTATAACTATGGTAAAACTCTTTGTGATGCTGACACGCTTCAGGCTATCATTACACATCGATATGATGTCATGGCAAAATTTTCTCGCACTTTCAGTGCAATTTGCGGTGAAGAACTTTCAAAACTTAAAATTTCCCCCTCATCATCAGTTGACTCCTTGTCCTCAATCCATCAATGGCTACATACCGATGCCAAGGACCTAAGGGAAAAAGATCAGGCGTCTCTTAAAGAAATCCTCAGCCTTAGCAGTGTGTTAGCAAACCTTTACAATCTTCGCCAGGATCTCTCTGCGGTCTGGGCCCGTTCGACTGCTTCGCAAGAACAACTGATCAAACAATTAAATGACTGGTGTCATAGAGCAGAAACAAGCGGGATTGAAGCGCTGAAGCAGTTTTCCCGGAAACTTCGTTGTTACGCCATCTAACCGACAGAAATCAATAAACAGCGTAAGCAGGTTTTTTCTTTTTATCCCCAAATAATATATTTGGGGATAAAATTGAAAACATGAAAAGCCAAATAAATCATCACATCATCTGGAGAGGATTGTGCGACCTGGATCTTCTATTGCCAGAAAGTTCATTCTTCAATTATTTCTCCTCCTGATTTTCTTTATAGTAGTAGTCACAATAAAAGGAGACTGTACAGTAAATGAGGCCGGAACTTTTGCCTACCGCCCTGACGTAGAAGCATTTATCGAGCATATGCATCAAAAGTACAAAATGAATCTGTCGGAGCTGCATGACCTTTTCTTGCAAGTATCGCCCAGACCCAGAACTCAAAAAACAGCTTCCCGACCTATTAAAAGTCCTAACTGGGCATATTATCAGCGAAGTTTTCTAACGATAAGCCGCATTAATCAAGGCGTCTCTTTCTGGCACCATTATCAATCAATACTCGCTCGTGCATCAAAAATGTACGGTGTGCCTGAGAAAATTATTGTTGCAATTCTCGGCATGGAAAGTCGTTACGGTGCCAATACTGGCCGTTACCGCGCAATCGACAGCCTTAGTACATTCGCATTCAATGATCCGAGCCGTAGCCGCTATTTCCGTCACGAACTTGCCCAATTCCTTCTTTTCTCAAAAGAAGCGAACCTTGACCCTTTGCAGATTCAAGGTTCATGGGACGGTGCACTTGGCTGGCCCCAATTCATGCCAAGCAGCGCAAGGCGGTACGCGGTAGATATGAATCATGACGGCAGGCGTGACATACTCAACAGCCCTGAAGATGCTATCGGTTCCGTAGCAAATTATTTTCATCAGCAAGGATGGCAAACATGGGCACCTGTGGCCATTCCAGCTATCGTTAAAAAAAATCTTCCAAAGCCTGTTTCCGGAACCTTGCAGTCACTTGAATTAAAAGGCATAAGAATCAATACTCCGTTACCATTACCTGCAGATACACCAGTCAAGCTTATTATTTTTCAGACATCAGCAGGATCAGAATACTGGCTCGGTTTTCACAATCTAAGTCTGCTACATGAATATAATCACAGCTTATATTACGCTATGGTAACGTTTGAACTTGCCAATGCAATCCGGGCCAGCTACAAAGCCCAATATAGAACCATAAAATAAAAAAAGCCCTGCAACTAGCAGGGCTTTTTATCCACACTTGTCAATTCAAATTACTTTAATTTTGTTTCTTTATATGTAACGTGCTTGCGGGCAACAGGATCATATTTCCTGATTTCCATTTTATCCGGCATAGTACGCTTATTTTTAGTCGTAGTATAAAAATGGCCAGTTCCCGCAGAGGATTCAAGCTTGATTTTTTCACGCATTAATAGGCTCCTTAGAATTTCTCACCACGGGCACGCAACCTGGCCAACACAACTTCAATTCCAAGTTTATCGATCGTTCGTAATCCAGCGTTAGTCAAACGCAAGCTTACCCATCGACTCTCACTTTCAACCCAAAATCTACGATTTTGCAGATTAGGCAGAAAACGCCGCTTAGTCTTGTTATTTGCATGGGAGACGTTATTCCCTGTCATCGGCCGCTTCCCGGTAACCATGCATACGCGAGCCATCACACTCTCCAGAATTTCGAAAAACGGTACTTATACCATACCTGCCGTGCAATCTCAAGTTAGGCAGCAGAAAACAGGTTATTTCCGCACATCCTGGCGGCATTGATATAATCATTCCTTACCGACTCGTGTGTCGCCGCATTAAGGCCCCAGCAAGCCAGCGGGGGGTGTGGGTGCATGCCACAATAAGCAAATACTCCAAGCAGATCTGAAAAATAAGATTCAAATAATCTTTCAATGGGGCGATCCTTGCTGCCTATTGTCGCAATAATCTGGGCTGGCATTTCCAGCAGCCCAGTACGTTGCCTCCCATTCTCAAATGCAAACCCCTGAGTCAACACCCTTTGTAGCCAGCCTACCAGAATAGCAGGAGGCATACCCCACCATACAGGATAAATCAAAGCCAAAGCATCAGTACTTCCAAGCATTTCCTGATATTGCGCCACATCATCTGGAACAGCACCCACTTCCCACAACCTCATTTCATCTTCTGAAACCAAAGCAGAAAAATACCGTTCATACAAATCTATTCTGACAGAAAAATGACCGGCATCCGCAATACCGGCCTCGAATGCATCAGCCAAGGTATACGTAAAACTTTCATGCTGAGGGTGCGCGACTAAGGTTAAAACTTCCATGGCTTGTAACTCTTCATAAATAGATTTCAAAATAAACAGATAAAATTAAATTTCTTGACTACTTCGTTAGGATAGAACTCCTGGCTATACAGATGCATAGAAAACAGAACATCTTAGCTAAAGCAGCCGAGGCTTAAACAAATAATCCTGATTTGGATACACTGCGGATACACCACACTCGAAGAATCAATTGCCTTATATTTTAACAAACAGTCATTAAATATATTTCTGTTACAATCTTATTATCATGACCGACTTTAATCAAAAACGCATCATTCTGGGCATTACTGGAGGGATAGCTGCATACAAAGCTGCTGAGCTTACCCGCCAGCTCATCAAAGCAGGTGCAATGATAAGGGTTATCATGACTGAGGCGGCTACCCATTTCATTGCCCCTGCGACTTTCCAGGCACTAAGTAACCAGACTGTATGGACTGATCTTTGGGATACACGCATACAAAATACTATGGCGCATATAGAGTTATCGCGAGATAGCGATGCAATCATAGTTGCCCCGGCCAGTGCAGATTTCATTGCAAAGATTGCACATGGTCTAGCAAATGATTTATTAACAACAACATGCCTTGCCCGTACTTGTCCACTTTTTCTGGCACCAGCCATGAACCGGCAAATGTGGGAACACCCAGCAACTCAACGTAATGTCTCACAGGTTCAAAATGATGGCGCCGTCCTCCTTGGACCCGAAGAGGGCGAACAAGCATGTGGTGAGACTGGACTTGGCCGAATGCTTGGGCCTGATGCTATTTTTGAGGACCTTGCATCGTCACTTTCACCTAAATTACTTCGTGGCATCAAAATCCTTCTTACGGCCGGACCTACTTACGAAGCAATCGATGATGTCCGGGGCATAACCAACTCAAGCTCAGGAAAAATGGGCTATGAACTAGCCAAAGCATGTGTTGCAGCTGGCGCAGCAGTCACTCTGATAAGCGGGCCAACCTCATTGGAACCCCCAAGGCATAGCCGGACAATTGCAGTAACAAGTGCTTCAGAGATGCATGAACAGGTTTTAGCAGAAACACCATCAAATGATATTTTTATCAGTGTTGCTGCTGTTGCTGATTACAGGCCAGCTAATCAGCAACAAGGAAAAATCCGTAAAAGCTCAAAAAAAATGATTCTGGAACTCGTTCCAACTAAAGACATTCTCACCGAAGTTGCTTCCAGCCCGAACCCACCATGGTGTGTTGGATTTGCCGCTGAGAGTGGGGATATTCTTGCAAAGGCCCAGGAAAAACTAGGACGCAAGCATTTACCTCTCATTATTGCAAATTCTACCAGCGCCATCAAGGCAGCTGACAATGAAGTAACACTTATAGATGCACAAAGTGCACATAAGCTGCCACGCATGGACAAAACCTCTCTTGCCCGGCAAATTGTCGCTGAAATTGCCAAACGCTACCATTCCCGAAATACCAGGAGTGACTAAATCATCCCAATACACAAAAAAATCCAGATCTGCATTAAATCCCTACAGAAATTAATAAAAAATCAGATCTGCGTTATTTAAACTAAAAATCTGGGCAATATATTGTTTTTATTTTATAAATTTCAGTTATATTCTTAAATTCGACATATAGCATATTTATGAATTCAATTAATTCCTGTATGTCCAAATCCTCCCGCACCTCGTGCTGTATCAGATGAAAAAGTTTCAACAATTTGCAAGTCCACCTGCACAACAGGTACAAACATCATCTGGCAAATACGATCCCCGGGCTGGATTGTAAAGGCTACCTGGCTACGGTTCCAGACGCCTATCTTTATCTCTCCGGAATAGTCGGAATCGATGATTCCTACAAGATTTCCTAAAACTATACCGTCACGATTCCCAAGCCCCGACCTAGGCGCAATGACAGCCATCAAGGCCGGATCATGAATGCTGACAGCAATACCAGTCCCAATAATCCTGGTTTGCCCAGGTTCAACCAGTATAGCTTCTCCCATGCATGCCCTTAAATCCATGCCTGCTGATCCTTCGGTCGCATAACACGGAATTGGTATACGAGAACCAACAAGAGAATTAAGTATGCGAACCTCGATTTTTCTTTTCATTCACTGTTCCCTATGAAAAAATTGGTATCATTGCCATGCTGCCAATCGGTATTCACTTATATCCAGGATTATAATGCCTAGTATCAATGCGATAATTATTTTTGCCCACGGAGCAAGCGATCCCGAATGGGCCGAACCTTTCGAAAGCATAAGGAATCGTATCCTTCTGGTTCATCCGGATTGGCATGTTGCGTTGGCTTTTCTTGAGCGTATGTCACCATCTCTCGAAACATCAGTAAAACAGGCCGTCCTTGCTGGTGCCAAAACCATAACAATTGTACCTTTTTTTCTCGCACGCGGGGGGCATCTCAAAAAAGACCTTCCGCCCAGATTGGAAGCGTTAAAAAATACCTATGGGAACATTCTCATTAACATGTGCAATCCTTTGGGAGAATCTGAATCAATGCTCGACGCCATGGCAAACTGGGCAGTGCAATGTTCATGTCTGAGCGAAAACAGCCTAATTCGCCAAACACCTCGAACCCAGTTATAATTAGCCATTTTTCCAACGTTATTAGTACATTTCGTTCGAGGATCAAGTATGTCTTTTGCTGAACTGGGCCTGGCGCATACACTACTAGCCGCAATCAGCGACCAAGGCTATACGGAACCAACTGAGATTCAAGCTAAGGCTATACCAGTCATTTTATCTGGGTGTGATGTGACTGCCTGTGCACAAACCGGAACCGGCAAGACGGCAGGGTTTGCCTTACCTATCCTTCAAAGATTAATCCCTGGCGCCAACACTAGTGCTTCACCAGCAAAACATCCCGTACGGGCGCTTATCCTGACCCCAACCCGCGAACTTGCAGCCCAGGTGTACGAAAGTTTTATATTATACGGAAAAAACCTTCCCCTTCGATGTACCGTTGTATACGGTGGGGTCAACATTGGCCCCCAACAGCAAATACTTAAAGATGGTGTGGAAATCCTGGTTGCAACACCAGGTCGATTACTCGATCTAGTGGAACAAAAAAATATTCATCTTGGCCAGGTAGAAACTCTGGTGCTGGATGAAGCTGATCGTATGCTCGACATGGGCTTTCTTCCAGACATCCGCAAGATCCTCAGCTTATTACCCTCTAGCCGACAAAGCCTATTGTTCTCCGCTACCTTTAATGATGAAATTACCAAACTCTCAAATACCCTGCTGAACCATCCCCAACGGATTGAAATTGCTCCCCGCAGTGCCACTGCTGATCTCATAGAACAATCTGCATGGCTAGTAAGCAGTGAAAACAAGCAAAACTTGCTAATTGCACTTATCAGTAAGTTAAACCTGCAACAGGTACTCATATTTGCAAAAACCCGACAAGGGGCCAACCGACTGGAAGGACGGCTCAATCGTGCCCAGCTGCCTACCCAGATTATTCATGGTGATAAAACACAGCAAGCCCGCATGGAAGCTCTAGAGCTATTCAAGAAAGGGCAGTCCAGAATTCTAGTTGCTACAGATATAGCAGCACGTGGGCTTGATATCCAGGAGCTTCCCTGTGTCATCAACTATGAACTTCCCAGCTCTGCAGAAGACTATGTACATCGCATTGGCCGTACTGGACGAGCTGGAGCGTCAGGATTGGCCATCTCACTTGTAGCTCCTGAAGAAGCAAAATTACTGGATGAAATTGAAAAACTTATCAAGCGTAAAATCGATAAGCACAATCCGGATGAAATACTTAATGCAACAATGTTTGAAACTGAAAAAAACCTACCTCGAACTGTGAAAAGATCCGAACCTAAACAAGACATAAAAAACCCATATTTAGGTAAAAATTATCCTGCATATATGGCTTGTTCTGATTTTCAAACTGATCTGGAAATTCCTTGGTTACTACAAGCCCAACACTCCAAGGTTCCGGAAATGAAGCGGACTATTTCAACTTCGGTGTCTACATTCCGAACCCCGACCAAGGCAAATAATGAAATAGCAGCACTACTGCGTAAACCAGTTAAACCCTACCAGACTGAGCAAAGCAATTCAAGTGAACTCATACCGGGGTAGGCATAACCGTTTTACGGTACAATAACCAAGCTTGCATGTTTCAGACAACATTTGCTGCAGTAATTCTTTACCAGGTTTATAATGGATTTATTAGTGTTCATTAACATCCACCCCTTGTCTGACTACCAAGCTTTTGGCAAAATGGACTCACAAAAAGATTTTGCAAATGTTTGAATGAGTTTTAAGAACAATCAGGAACCAGTATCACCAAGTTTAAGACCTCTTAAATAATACAACTGGCCTCACGAGGAACGCATGAGCGAACTTATATACAGCATTACGGATGACACTTTTGACAAGGAAGTAATACAAGAAAGTCTACCAGTACTTGTTGATTACTGGGCTGCATGGTGCGGCCCTTGCAAGATGGTCGCCCCTGTTCTTGAAGAAATCGCCAGTGAATACCAAGGGCGTCTGAAGATAACTAAACTCAATATTGATGAAAATCCGGGGATACCGCCAAAATTCAACATACGTGGCATCCCAACTTTAATGATATTCAAGGATGGGCAAGTAGCTGCAACTAAAGTAGGGGCGCTTTCCAAATCCCAACTAACAGCATTTATTGACAGTACCATATAAAGCTGATAGCCTTTCGAGCTGACTGTCCGCCATAATCATACAGACCTGTGAAAACAGGCATTCGCGGACAGATGGGCTTGAAGCCCCTTCCCCTTCAATATTCCAACCTGCCAATTGGCTTTTCAAGACAAGAGTTATCGCGTTATGCATTTATCAGATTTAAAACAATTACATGTGGCCGAACTAGTAGATATGGCCGTGACCAACGAGATCGAGGGAGCCAGCCGTCTCCGCAAACAAGATCTGATCTTTGCCCTACTCAAAAACCAGGCACGGAAAGGGGAAAGCATCTATGGTGAAGGCACCTTGGAAGTCCTACAGGATGGCTTTGGCTTTTTAAGGTCCCCAGATAGTTCATACCTCGCCGGCCCAGATGACATATATGTCAGCCCAAGTCAAATCAGGCGCTTCAACCTGCACACAGGAGATACCATTCAAGGGGAAATCCGAACACCAAAAGAAGGTGAAAGGTATTTTGCTCTGGTAAAAGTCGACAGTGTAAATGGTGAGTCACCTGAAAATTCGAAACACAAAATCTTATTTGAAAATCTGACCCCTCTTTTCCCTACTGATCCCCTTCTTCTTGAACGGGACATCAAAGGGGAAGAAAATATCACAGGGAGAATCATTGACATCATAGCTCCCATCGGAAAAGGCCAGCGTGGATTACTGGTTGCCAGCCCGAAATCCGGCAAAACCGTTATGCTTCAGCATATAGCACACTCCATCGCAACCAATCATCCTGAATGCTATCTTATTGTATTGCTTATCGACGAGCGCCCAGAAGAAGTAACGGAAATGACCCGAACCGTAAAGGGAGAAGTTGTATCTAGCACATTTGATGAACCAGCTACCCGTCATGTCCAGGTTGCTGAAATGGTTATTGAAAAGGCGAAACGCCTTGTTGAACATAAAAAAGATGTTGTCATTCTTCTCGATTCAATTACCCGTCTTGCAAGGGCATATAATACGGTTGTTCCAGCTTCAGGAAAAGTCCTGACAGGTGGTGTTGACGCTAATGCCCTTCAGCGCCCTAAACGATTTTTTGGTGCTGCCCGCAATGTTGAAGAAGGGGGTTCACTCACAATTATCGCAACAGCATTGGTCGACACAGGCTCACGCATGGATGATGTCATCTACGAAGAATTCAAGGGAACGGGCAACATGGAAATTCATCTTGACCGCCGCATGGCAGAAAAGCGTATTTATCCAGCTATCAATGTCAATCGATCGGGGACCAGACGAGAAGAACTTCTCATTAAACCAGATGTTTTACAAAAAATCTGGGTTCTAAGAAAACTTCTATATCCAATGGATGATCTTGAAGCCATGGAATTCCTGCATACGAAAATCCGTGCTACGAAGAATAATGCGGATTTTTTTGACTCAATGCGTAGAGGTTAATAAGTTTTGAAACTTGCCATTTTAACCAAATTATCACATAATAGCGGGTTTTAGTGGTCTTGTACTGGGTTCTTTAGTAAGTCATTAGTGTAGGAATTTTAAAACCCGGCTAATAGATTGAGAATGATTGCCATATCGTCAACGAGGGCGGCATGCGCCTGGATCAAAACTGTTTTTTCGTCTGATCAAGTGTGCCGATTGACTAAAATATGCTTGACAAAGGAGCGGCAACTTCTTCACTAACTTGAAATTTCATGGTTAAAGAAGAATGCCGGATTATGATGAAACAAGGTATTCATCCGCAATACAACGAGATTACTGTAACTTGCAGCTGTGGCGCCACCTTTAAAACTGGTTCAACCATGAACAAGCCTCTGCATGTTGAAGTCTGTTCCCAATGCCACCCTTTTTACACAGGAAAACAGAAAATTGTTGATACAGCTGGCCGTGTAGAAAAGTTCCGCCAAAAATATGGCTTGAAATAATGATAATATAACTTCTGCAGGCAGCTTCGGCTGCCTTTTTCTTTAGGTGGGCATCTACGATTCGCAAACTGGTCAAAATCTGGCAAAACATTTATGCTTACATAAGTTTGCATGGATAACTGCAGACTGCAGCGGAGAAAAACCTGAATGAGAAAAAGCAGGAGGCCAGAAGACCAGTTTCTCAGAAATGATACCCCACCGATTGCCTTGGTCGCTCTTACCTGTTTACTATGGATAGTACTAGGCCTAGTTGGCCGAGATATCTGGAAACCTATTGAACCCATCAGCTTTGATCTTGTCCACAGATTTGCTTCAGGTGACCCATGGTATCTCCCTGTTATACTTGGCAAACCTTTCCTTTCCCATCCAGCATTTTACTATTTGACAGCCGAATGGTCCGGAAAAGCCCTAGGATCTCTATTTGGCTATGAAAATGCTGTTCGACTAATCAACATACCTTATCTGGGCATTTGTATTATTGGCTGCTCAATGGCTGCCAGAGAGTCTTGGGGAAAAGGCCATGGTCGATTATGCGCATTAATTCTTATCAGCACACTCGGAATTCTCGTACGTTCACACCAATTAACTTCAAATGTTGGATGGCTGGCTGCCATGGGGGCCGCACTCTACAGTCTTGCGCTTGCCTCACGCAAACCTCTTCTTTCCGCCTGGATTTTTGCATTTTCCCTGGTTCTTGCTTTTTACTGCAGAGGCATTATTGATTGTGCCACTTTGATGCTGCTTACTGTTCTTCTTCCTGTTACCAATTCAACATGGCGTCTAAAAACCTATTATATTTTTGTCCTGAATGCAATTGGGATTGCCCTACCGTGGCTTTTAATCTGGCCTGCTCTGCTTTATACACATAATCCTATTCTTCTGCATGGTTGGCTAAATCAAATTCTGGAAAATTTTCAGGCAGGTGAACACCAGCGCAGCTATTTTCTCAGTATTTTGCCCTGGTTCAGTTGGCCCGCTCTTCCCCTCGCTTTATGGGCTGTCTGGCACCATCGCCATATCAACCCCCAACCCAATGCAATAAGTCTTGGCCTAGCCACATTTATCATCCTTTTCATTATGCTCACTCTCGCAAGCGATCCAAGCGATCAAAATGCGATGATACTGATTCTTCCACTCGCATTAATTGCCAGCGGTGGTATCTATACGCTTCGACGAGGTGCAAAGGCCGCTTTTGACTGGTTCGGAACAATGACCTTCGGGCTCTTTGGATCGGTTATCTGGATTGCCTATATAGCCCTGGTCACTGGCTTTCCAGAACCAATCAGCCACCGGTTTCACGTTTTACAGGCTCACTTTGTTGCCCATCCTGCACTCATTCCAATGGTAACCGCCTTATTTGTAACTATCTTTTGGATAATTTCACGTATCGTATACAGACATACAGCTTATCGTGCGATTACCAACTGGGCTTTGGGATTGCTTTTAATTTGGGGGTTGCTCTGCAGCATCTGGTTACCCTATTTCAATGCCAGCAAAAGTTATCAGGGAATAATGTTGGCGATGGCTGCCACCCTTAACGCCCAACATGGCTGTATCAGTAGTATAGGAATGGGATACAACTTAAGAGCATTTATGGAATATTATGATGGAATCATCACTCACTCTCCAGAGGAGAAAAATTGCACTGCCCTCATTGTGCATGGTCAATCTTTCAACCCTCCCCACCCTGGCAACGGCTGGATAATGATTTGGCAAGGAAGCAGGGTAGACGAAAAAATTGAACGTTTCTGGATATTCAGGAAAAAAGCAACCGGCAATAATTAATGCCTGGCGATCCATAAACGCATCAATTGCTCAGAAGAACTGGACACCATCCCGGCAGCTTCGCGCATTGCCTCTTCCAGAGATAACGGTCTTGATATTACTGAAAAACAGCCAGCGAAATGTTGTCCTAACTGAGAAAGCCCAGATTCATCAATTCCACCAGAAAGAAGGGTTACAGGAACATTATGACGAGTTGCAACACGACTAACTGCAAAAGCAACCTTACCTAACAACGTTTGTGTATCTGAACGACCTTCGCCTGTGAGAATCCACTCAGCTTTACTCACAGTGTTTTCGAAGTCTATCAAATCAAACAACACCTCTGCACCTGAACGTGAAACACCTCCTAACAACAGTAATGCATAGCCCAATCCACCCGCTGCGCCGGCACCCGGCTGTAGTGCAACCCTTCTACCCAGATATGCATCACAATAAGAACTGAACCGTTCAAGATGGTGATCCAGCTCTGCAGTTTCATCATCCCTGACACCTTTTTGTATTCCAAAAACAGCCGTTGCACCTATAGGACCACAAAGTGGATTGTTAACATCAGACATGACAGTAATATTGCATTCAGCAATTCTCGGATCGAGATTTGAGAAATCAACGCGTTCAAGCTTCTTTAAACCTTCAGGATTACCTGGCAACAAATTACCATATATATCCAGCAAATTAACACCAAGTGCAGTAAGAAGACCACTTCCTCCATCATTTGTTGACGAACCACCAAGGCCAATCATGAAACGTCGTACGCCAATGTCCAGACAATGGCGAATTATCTCTCCCAGACCTTGTGTTGTGCGTTCACACACTGGGCGGCTTAATGGCAGGGTTATCCCTACGACTTGTGCCGCCTCTAAAACCGCAACCAATCCATCCGGGGTACCCAAAAGTCCAAATGCCGAACTAATACTTTCAAAATTAGCACCGGTAACGCTTATTTCATGGCGAACACCATCAGTAGCAGACAATATCGCATCAAGGGTACCTTCTCCCCCATCAGCAAGCGGCATTAATCGGATTTGAGCATCTGGAACGACTCGACGAATACCCAATTCCATGGCAAGAGCCACTTGAATAGCAGTAAGGCTTCCTTTATATGAATCAGGCGCCAACAAAATCATCCCTATTTGGCAATTTTCTTTCAACCCGACTTATCAGTCAGGCTGTTTTCTTAATTGCCTCTCCTTTCTGGAAAAAATTATACAAACTGACGATTTCCACGATAAAATCGCCACAAACTCAAAAATAGTAGATTCTAGCAGAAGGCCAAATAATGAAAAATAAACTTCAATTTTTTTTACTTTCGGACAAGGAATAAGAATTCAGACATTCAAGCATCCTGACCATTGCAGAGGTATCCTGATCTCCGCCACCCTGGCTGACAATCGCATTAAGATATCCAGAGCACATTGATGTTGCAGGAAGATCCAACCCCATTTCACGCGCAGCCTCCAAAGCATTTTTCATATCCTTTGCATGGAGTGTAATCTTGAAACCTGGCTCATAGTCCTTATTCATAATACGTGTCCCATGAAGCTCGAGTACACGGCTTGCTGCGAAACCCCCAAGTAAAGCCTCCTGCACCCGTTTAAGATCCACTCCCGCACGATCTGCAAGAATAAAAGCTTCCCCAACTCCAGCCATGGTAACGGCGACAAGTAAATTATTACAAAGTTTGGTTACTTGCCCTGCGCCATGATCACCCATATGAACAACATTCTTAGCAAGATGACGGAATATGGGTAATACCCGTTCAAATACGTGCCCCTTCCCTCCCACCATTATTGACAACGTTCCGGTCTTAGCACCAACATCTCCCCCTGATACTGGCGCATCCAGCATATCAACGCCAAGACCTGTAAGACGTATTGCCATCGAACGTGTAGCAACTGGAGAAATCGAACTCATATCCACCACTACACTACCAGGACTAATCCCTTCATGAATACCATTGCTTCCAAAAATTACGTTTTCAACATCAGGTGTATCAGGAAGCATGGTGAAAAGAATATTACTTCGAGCCGCCACCCTGGCAGGTGATGATTCAACTTCAGCACCTTTCATCTGAATTTCAGTCAATATTTCCGGTTTCCGTCCATACACGGTGACTGCGTACCCCGCCCGTAACAAATTACTGGCCATAGGGTTACCCATGATTCCCAAACCGATAAAACCAATACGCTCTAGCACCTAGCCCTCAGTTGTCATGACATGCGGCCAATGAATAGCTTCAAGCCAGCGGCGTGCCCGGATTACATCTCCTACCCGTGTATATTCTCCCCACGAGTTCAGAAAAACCATAATGACAGGATGATTATAAACCCGGGTCTGAATTACCAGACAATGACCGGCTTCATTAATGAAGCCGGTCTTAGACAGACCAATTGGGAAGGGATCGCGCCTGACTAAAACATCGGAATTAAGGTAATTAAGGTAACGATGAGGGGCATAATTAACGCGATAGGTGCTGGTTGTTGTAATTTTCCTGATTAACGCATAGTGATATGCTGCATTAACCATTTTGGCGAGATCTTCAGGTGTCGACATATCTTGATCATTCAGCCCCGTCCCTTCTACAAAATGGCTATGCCACATGCCCAACTCTCTTGCTTTTCGATTCATTGCGTTAACAAAGGCTGGAAGTCCACCAGGATAATTTCGCGAAAGTGCTGATGCAGCCCGATTTTCAGATGACATAAGGGCCAACTGCAACATCTCACGCCTGCTCAGAACAGTGCCAACAGGTAAACGTGACATACTATGTCTTAATGTATCGACATCAGCTTCAGTAACAACAAGCTTCTGATCGAGAGGCTGTTTCGAATCAAGCGTAACCATTGCTGTCATCAACTTGGTTATGGACGCTATCGGGCATTCCTCCCGCATATTTTTGCCATAGAGAATATTTCCCGTACTCTGATCTACTATTACTGCTGCACTGGAATCAAGATGAAGTCTTCTGGTTAAGGAGATGGGCAAAACCGAACCACCTTGAGCAGATAGGGTTTCATTAAAAGTAAGAGCGCCTGCGCTTGCCGATTGTTCCAACGTAAAAAGAACAACGCCTATCAACAAAATTCCGGCTAGTTTTTTTAAAACCATTTTTTTCTCCATAAACCTAAAAACCGGATCAGCAGAATTATTTTTAATCCCTTTTCTAAAGTAGACTTAAAGTAATTAAACTGCCTTTGACACCTTACTGATGTGGCATTTGTATCACATGAAACAAAAAATTTAAATCCTTTTTTATTCTTTGTGAATTAGCCACAAGATTTACCAGATATGGGTTTTCGCTAAATAAAGCTCTGGCCATCACCAAATCGAGATTATGAATCATATATTTCTTTATTTAGTTAGGCATTAACAGAATAATAACCACAAGGTAATTAAAACAAACACACGGATCTCAACCATGATGACTTATAAACTAGTTTGCCAGTTCAAGCGCCTACCCATAGAAAACCAGAAAAATTAACTGCCCCTGCCAGGTTATGATAGCCCGGATATCTGTTCTGTTCCCAATCTTTGCCAAACTTCTTCCAACCTAATCTTTCTATCGTGAAGAAGGCATTCACAAACCACATGTATCCTCAAGGTTTAACCCCTTTTTCTTGCTGAGTTTCCACCATGCCCCTGCTCCTGAGCAGGAACTCATTACATCCGCTATCCCATACGGCGAAAAGTCGATCTCCCGGATTAGTTAGCTGCTAATCTGATAAAAATTTTCTTTCCATGATCAATTAATCTTGACATGTAATCATCTCAAGTATCAGATGTTTTTGAACAGACTGGTGGAGTACTCAAACACGACTTGGCAGGATCCCTATCGTAATACCTTGTGCTCTAGACAATATAAATGTAAAAAAATATTAAATGATCACCGCTAAGCTAAAATCACATTCATTAAAAAAACCATATTTATAAAACTGGAAACCCGAATTCAAATAACTAAATTAAAAAATGAACCGCCATGTCAAAATTTTCTTAACGATGATTTCTTCCAAAACCTATGATGTTGGAATTACAGCTTTTGAAAAGCAGTATATGATATCGGTATGAGATAATTATGATGCAGATAAATCATGGAACCAGAAAGTATCAGCCAAACTGATTACGAAACACTTGCGACCTTTCGTCAAACTTTGCGAGAATTTTTACATTTCAGTGAACAAGCAGCCAAAAAACTTGATTTGACTCCCCAACAACACCAAGCCCTACTCGCTATCAAGGGTCATAAACGAGAAGGCATGAATGTTGGCGAACTGGCTAATATACTCAAAATCCAACCTCACAGCGCAGTAGGGTTAGTAAATCGGCTTGTTGCTAACAAATTGGCAATTCGTCAAGCAGTCGAGCAGGATAGGCGTCAAGTTTTCCTTTCCCTTTCTTCCAAAGGGGAAAAGATGCTGGAAAAGTTATCTGTCGCTCACCGACATGAATTGCGCCGATTAAAACCTGCCTTAGTACATCTTCTGAATCTTTTAGACTCTGACTTTACTCATAAGCCTCATGCTCGCGGAACCCTGTCCCAATAACTGCAATAAAATGCTGATAACAAATGGCACGAAAAAATCATGCCAATCCTGGCAAAAGAACAGCAATGCCCTGAGTAATAAATTCAACCGCTATAGCTGCAAGCAACAACCCCATTAAACGGGTTGCGATATTGATGCCCGTATGGCCTAACCAGCGGCTGACGGGATCAGCTAGCAATAACACAAGCCAAACAAACAAACCGACCAACAAGCTACTTCCAATTAGAATAGTCAAGCCAAGGATATTGTGTTCTCGATCTGCATATAGAATAGCTGTCGTAATCGCACCTGGTCCAGAAAGAAGGGGGATTGCTAAAGGTACAACCGCGACACTTTCACGATCTTCAGCCTCGCGTACCTCTTCAGGAGTTTGCCTACTAGGACTTGTTTTAGCCTGCATCATGTGTATGGCCATCAACATTATTAAAAGACCGCCGCCAACTCGAAATGATGCAAGATTGATACCAAAAAATTTCAAAATTGATTCGCCTGTCAAGCAGGCAATAACAAGAACACATGCGACACTTATACCAGTTAAACGAGCAGTCAAGCTTCTTTGTGTCGCATTTTGTCCATCTGTAACGCTCAAAAAAACAGGCACGGCACCGACCGGGTTTACAATAACGACCAGGGCAATAAAAATTTTAAAATAATGTGTCCAAGACATTAATATAACCCGGAAATGAAAAAAACGCCGAAATAACCTCGGCAAGACAGAATAGACAAACCCTTGAGGAAAACATAGAACCATTTTCCCCGACGCAGCCTAAATTGAAGTTTGCTACAACAAATACAAAAAGCACTCAAGGTTCTAAAAGCACTCAAGGTTCTAATTGATTACGTATAAAACTTGCTCCATGATAAAGAGGTGCATTAAACACATCACACCCAAAGGCGCCAATTAATTGTTGCCCTCGCATGGAAGTTAGAAAAGTTTTAAATTTTTTCGCCAATTTTTCTTCTTCACTCGTCTGGCTATTACGAATAAAAACGTAATAAGGATTAAGCAATGTATAATCACCCCGATATAGCAATGACAAATTTGACGCACGGAGTTTTTCTACTGCCCAGGTGGAACTATCAAGCATAAAATAAGCGCTACGTAAATTTGCAAGTAATAGAGTCGCTGTCATAAAATCATGGCTAATTAAATACCAATCTCCTCTGGGATGATATTTAGTTCGATGCCAAATCGCCATCTCCGTTTGATGAGTACCAGAATCATCACCACGGGAAATAAAAGGGCTATGACTTTCAGCTATTCGACTATAGGCATCCTCAATTGAATGAGCGTACCTGACTTGTGCAGGATCATGTGTTGGGCCAACAAGATAAAATTCATTCCCCCCAATAATAGACCGCTTTAAGCCAGTATCAACGAAAACTATCGACTGTTTTTCCAACGGGACATGTACCAGAGCGAGATCCGCCCTGCATGTTTTAAGCAAGGACAAAGACCTCCCGGTACCCGCTTTTACCCACGCAATGGCAGCGTCATTGTCTCGCACGAATAACTCTGAAATGGCCTTCAACAGGCCCAACTCTCCAGGGCTACCAGTTGCCACCATAAGGCGTGTCTTACCCTCTCCATAAACTTCAGTTACCTGTTCCATCCTGACTGCTTCATTTGTCAAAAGAACCATGTTAATTCTTTCACACCCATCCCATTTAGGGCCTGTCCAGATCCTTCTCTCCGTTTCATTCTAACTTATTAAATGATGCATTAACAGGTAATGAATAGAATGAGAGTATGAAAGCAGATAAAAAGAATAAATTAATTCTTTGAATTTTGACTGTTATAAACCATTGTTTTACTAAACAAATAAGAACCTAATACATAACGGGTATAAAATGTGGGTTATGAGGTTAAACCATCCGTTAAAACCTCTTTGGCCCAAAAGTGTTAACCATGTCCCCGGTATAATCCGTAAACCATGTGTCCGGTGTGGACCTTGGTTATTGGTGGGCCCGGTCGGATTCGAACCGACGACCAAAGGATTATGAGTCCTCTGCTACTAACCACTGAGCTACAGGCCCTTGATAAAACATGACAGGCTACATGGAGTAGCCTCATATCAATATGATAAATGATCAAGCAACCGGATAGTATAGAACCCGCCGACTTGCGTCAACGCCAAGCCGGCGTTTTTTTAATTACTCATTATCCATGAAGCTACGCAAACGATCTGATCTTGAAGGGTGTCGCAGTTTTCGTAGGGCCTTGGCCTCAATCTGACGAATGCGCTCACGCGTTACATCAAACTGTTTCCCAACCTCTTCAAGCGTATGATCGGTGTTCATCTCAATTCCAAAGCGCATACGAAGAACTTTTGCTTCACGTGGAGTAAGTGTTTCCAATACCTCCTTAGTCGCTTCACGCAAAGAGGAATACATCGCAGCATCCGATGGGGCCATTGTCGCCAAATCTTCAATAAAATCACCAAGATGCGAGTCTTCATCATCACCAATTGGTGTTTCCATTGATATCGGCTCTTTGGAAATTTTAAGAATTTTGCGAATTTTATCTTCTGGCATTTCCATCTTTTCTGCTAGTTCGGCAGGATCTGGTTCAAGGCCTGTTTCCTGAAAAATCTGGCGAGAAATCCGATTCATCTTGTTAATCGTCTCAATCATATGAACAGGTATACGTATAGTACGTGCCTGATCAGCAATGGAACGTGTAATGGCCTGACGTATCCACCAAGTTGCATAGGTCGAAAACTTGTAGCCCCGGCGGTATTCAAACTTATCCACAGCCTTCATAAGGCCAATATTCCCTTCCTGTATAAGATCCAGGAATTGCAAGCCACGGTTTGTATACTTTTTCGCTATGGAAATAACCAGCCGAAGGTTAGCCTCTATCATTTCCCGCTTGGCACGCCGAGCTTTCGCTTCACCAGTCGACATCTGGCGATTGATTTCCTTAAGATCCTTAATGGGAATTCCCACGCGATCCTGCATATCTACTAATTTATGCTGAAGTTCAATGATTAAGGCCTCAACCCGCACCAGATCGGCACTATATGCTCTTCCCGAACCCATCTCTTGATTGATCCATGAAAGATTGCCTTCATTCCCAGGGAAATACTTAATAAAATGTTGTCGAGGCATCCCCCCCTTATGTACGCAAAGATTCATAATCTCGCGCTCATAATTCCTAATTTCTTCAACAAGCTGGCGAAGATTGTCACAAAGAGCCTCAACCTGTTTGACTGAAAAGCGAATTGCCATCAGTTCCCCGGAAATAAGTTCCTGAACTTCTCTGTAGGCATCAGAACCATATCCATCTTCACGAAGAATGTCACACATCCGTCCATAGGCATTACGAATTATGGAAAATCGCTCCATTGCATCACTTTTTAGTTGGGCCAGATTAGCTGCAGCAATTGCCGAACCTTCCCCTTCTTCATCTGCATCAGCTTCTTCAGCCTCTATTTCATCACTCTCAAGGACTTCTTCCTCAATTTCTTCAGCGGCCCCACCCTCTTCTACCTGTGAAACCACCCCATCCACAAGCTCATCAATACGAAGAAGGTCATTTTCAACTAATTCCGCAAGTTTCAGAATTTCTGAAATCGTTGTAGGACATGCTGAAATCGCCTGGACCATATGCTTTAAACCATCTTCAATCCGTTTGGCAATTTCAATTTCCCCTTCACGGGTTAGCAGATCAACGGTTCCCATCTCACGCATATACATCCGGACCGGATCCGTAGTTCTGCCAAATTCCGAATCAGCCGTCGCCAAGGCTGCTTCTGCTTCCTCTACTGCATCTTCATCAGTTACAGATGGTGGCGCATCGGACATCAGTAAAGACTCAGCATCAGGCGCCTCATCATATACGGCGATACCCATATCTCCAATCATGCTGATCACTGACTCGATCTGTTCAGCATCCAGCATTTCATCAGGCAGATGATCGTTAATTTCTGCATAGGTCAGATAGCCGCGGTCTTTCCCCAGCACGATCAGCGACTTTAGCCGCATTCTTCGCTCATCTGCATCATTGAGCCGCACTTCGGGTTTTTCGTTGTCACTCACCATAAGTCTATCTCGATTAAAGGTTTTAAAAACTACGCTCTTTTTACTTCCCTCAGTGGGGAAGCAGTCCCAGCAATTCAAGCTTCTGCGCTGGAGTCAACTCAGTTTTAAGCAACTCGCCGATTCGGCGTTTCCGTTGCTGCAGATGCCATTTTTTAATTGCATCCATGAACTCTTGTTTGACCTCAATTTTTCCATTTAATTCTCTTATTTCCGATAAAATCCTTGAAATGGTATTTTCAAATTCACTTCTTGCGAACTGCTGTTCAAGCTCACCTTCAGTCATTTCACCATTTAACTTTATCATTTCAATCAGAGCACGCAACAGCTCCGTTCCTGCTCCAGAAAATTCATCTGCCTGCAAATCCATGGCAAGAGAAGGTTGCATCAAAATAAGTCTAACCAAATGTCTCGACAAAGAAGGAGCAGAACGAACAGATCTTGCTACCTTCAAATTATTCGTAGTTATCGATGTAGGCAAAGAAATATTAGCTTTATAAATTCCATCAAGTTCTTCCAGACTAAGCCCCGCCATATCTGCGACGCTTTTTCGCAAAAGCAACTGATAGACTGGTGCAGTGACCTGCTGCAACATTGCCCCCGCCTGTTTCACAAATTTTGCACGACCTTCCTCAGTATTAAGCTCTGACTCTGATGCAAGATGATCCAGCATAAACCTTGACAATGATTGAGCAGTCTCAATAAGTTTTTCAAATGCCTCTGCACCATGATCCCGAACAAAACTATCGGGATCTTCCCCGTCCGGAAGAAAAAGGAACTTCACCCTTTTCCCATCTTCAATAACCTGCAAACAATGGCCAAGAGCACGCCAAGCCGCACGGCGGCCAGCCGCATCTCCATCAAAGCTGAATATGACTTCATCTGCAAGGCGTATTAATGCCTTCGCATGAGTTGAAGTTGTCGCTGTACCTAAAGTTGCAACAGCATAATCAATACCGTGCTGATGCAGCATGACAACATCCATGTATCCTTCAACGACCAACACCCTGTTTTTGGAGTGAATAGCCCGCTGCGCCTGCACAAGGCCATAGAGCTCTCGCCCCTTTTCAAACAAACGTGTTTCAGGCGAATTCAAATATTTAGGTTCGCCAGCATCCAGCACACGGCCACCAAAACCAACAATCCGGCCACGATGCCCTTTTATCGGAAACATGATCCGATCACGAAAGCGATCATACCTTCGACCAGAATCATTCAGAACCACAAGCCCGGAATCAATTGGGCCCTGCTCTTCATAGTTTTTCAGCACCTTGGCCAAAGCCTGCCAGCCAGGAGGTGCATAACCCAGACCAAAACGTGCTGCAGTCTGTCCAGTTACTCCACGGGCTTTCAAATACTCAATCGCCCTTTTCGAACCTTTTAACGAATTTCGATAAAAATTTGAAGCCTCTTCTAGAAGAGGGGTCAAGATGTCGGGCTGCCGCTCAGCTCTTTTCAGCTCATTTTTTGGGACAGATAAACCTGCAGAATGTGCAAGCTCTTCTATTGCCTGCACAAAAGACAGGTTACGCCAAGCCATTGTAAAATCAATAATGTTTCCATGTGCGCCACAACCAAAACAATGATAAAACTGCTTTGACGGACTCACTGTAAAAGATGGGGTTTTTTCTTCATGAAACGGGCAGCAGGACTGGTAGTTAGCACCTGCCTTTTTCAGGGTAACCGCGCGACCAACCACATCGACTACACTCAGCCGATTAAGCAAATCATCAATAAATGATTGCGGGATCATGGTCGAACCCTCAGCGCCCGTTTACCCATCTTACCGGCGTACAAACCGGTGCACAATGTGTTTAGCCAGAAAGCGCAGTTTTAATCAAACCGGAAACCACAGCCATATCAGCACGGCCACCCAACTCAGTTTTAACTACGGCCATGACACGACCCATGTCTTTCATTCCGCTCGCGCTTGTAGACAAGATAGCTGCTTTTACATACTCCATAACCTCAGTCTCACTAAGTGAGGCTGGCAAATAAGCCTCCAGCACTTTAGCTTCAGCTACCTCTCTGTCCACCAAGTCCTGTCTACCAGCAGCACCGTACTGGGCAATAGAATCCTGCCGTTGCTTAATCATTTTTCGAATGACCTCAATGACACCCTGGTCATCCAGCATTTCTCCACCACCCTGCACCCGCCCATCAATTTCACGTTGACGAACAGCCGAAAACAACAAACGAAGCGTACCTAGCCGCGTCACGTCACGATCACGCATCGCTTGCTTCATATCATCTGAGATTTGCTGCCTGAGGGTCATAACACAATAAATCTGCTTAATATAATTTTGGAGGCAACGTCTGACTACGCAATTTTTTGTAGTGGCGCTTGACAGCCGCAGCCTGTTTACGTTTCCGCTCAGCTGTTGGTTTCTCGTAAAATTCTCGCGCACGAAGCTCATTGAGCAAACCCGAACGTTCTATGGTTCGACGAAAACGCCGCAAGGCAACATCGAACGGCTCCCCTTCTTTTACACGAACACTTGGCATGGAATCTCCGGCAAAAAATCCAAGTAAATTTGTAATTATATCTGCGCTTGCTATTCTTTTCAATCATGAGATTACATATTCTCTATCCCCCTCTGAATTCCTCAAGTATAATTCATGTTTTCTGAATGATGTTCCAATGCTAGTCCTAGGAATTGAAACCTCATGTGATGAAACCGGGGTAGCCCTTTTTGATACCTATACAGGCCTGCTTGCACATGAACTCCACTCTCAGGTTTCAATGCATGCCGAATATGGAGGAGTAGTACCCGAGCTTGCATCACGAGATCATATTCGCCGAATTATTCCTCTTATACGTTCCACCCTCAAACAAGCAGATAGGCATCTTAAAGACATCAACGCAATTGCGTATACGAGAGGGCCTGGCCTAGCTGGCGCACTCCTTGTTGGAGCAGCAGTGGCGGAAGGGCTTGCTTACTCGCTCAATCTCCCCCGTATCGGCATACATCACCTCGAAGGCCATCTTCTTGCACCGCTTATCGAACCTTCTCCGCCAGAATTTCCATTTATCGCGTTACTTGTTTCCGGCGGGCATACTCAGTTAATGAGAGTCAACGGGATAGGGAGCTACCGTTTACTTGGAGAAACCCTGGATGATGCTGCAGGTGAAGCTTTTGACAAGACTGCCAAACTATTAAATCTTGGCTATCCGGGAGGGCCTGCAATTTCAAAACTCGCAAGAACCGGAAACCCAGACCGTTTCAGGCTTCCACGCCCACTTATCAATTCAGGCGATCTTAACTTCAGCTTCAGCGGACTCAAAACTGCTGTATTAACTCTTGTAAACAATATTCCGGAAGATGAAAGCAATACCCGGGATATAGCGGCATCTTTTCAAAAAGCAATGGTAGACGTTTTAACTTCCAAGGCAATAGCGGCCCTTGATTACGAAAAATTACAAAGGCTGGTTGTAGCCGGAGGGGTTGGAGCCAACGAACAGTTAAGAGAAGCGATGGAGATAAAAATAACTAAACAAGGTGGGGCTGTTTACTATCCAAAACTTGAATTTTGCACAGACAATGGTGCCATGATCGCTTTTGCCGGGGCAATGCGTCTATCAGAAGCAACAAAAAATCATGGGTTTTCCATATGCCCTCGCTGGCCCCTTGAAGGGTTAACCCTAGAATAGCTATGAACAATGCCTCCTTTCAATCATGACTCCAACTTCTGCTACATAAGGCAAAATATTCTGCTTCGTTACCCGGATACGAACCCATGGAGTTTTAAACTCATTCAACAAAAATTCAGCAACGAATTCAGCCAGCTTTTCAACCAAATAAAAGCTCTGGCGTGGAAGTTCCTGCTGAAGGCTGGCAACCACCTTTGCATAATCGATAGTATCCTTCACATCATCACTGTGGGGTATACTGCTTTCTGCTATAGCAATTTCCAAATCAAGCCTTATTTCCTGGGCAGCCTGACGCTCCCATTCATAAACGCCAATGACGAGAGCAATACGAAAATCCTTGATGAATATAATATCCATTATTCCTGGCTTCAAATAGACGGCCATAACTTACCGCAATGAACATAACCTTATTATCACTAATGTTTGCAGGCTATCTTATCGGCTCTTTGTCCTTTGCTATAATAATTAGCCGTGCTTTTCAGCTCCCCGATCCCAGAACATTTGGTTCAGGCAACCCTGGTGCTACCAATGTTTTACGAAGCGGGAATAAAAAAGCTGCTGCACTTACCCTGTTTGGAGATGCCATAAAAGGGTGGCTCGCCGTCTTTTTAGCTCAAAGGCTAACCAGCTTGCCAGGAATAGGAACGCCTGGAATTGCCTGGGTTGCCATAGCAGTTTTTATTGGTCATCTTTACCCCATATATTTTCAATTCAGAGGGGGAAAAGGTGTTGCAACAGCTCTAGGCATACTCCTCGCTTTTTCCCTAAAACTCGGCATTTGCGTAGCACTTGTCTGGCTTATCGTTGCCAAACTGTTTCGCATTTCTTCCTTTTCTGCCTTGGCTGCAACTATCTCTGCCCCGTTTTTTGCACTGATATTCCTTACTGAGCCTTCATGGAAATGGAGTGTCAGCGCGATTGCTTTGATCCTCATTGCACGACATAAAACCAATATCCAGAAACTGTTATCAGGGAAAGAAACTAAAATTGGCAATTAATTAAAGCATACGCCTTCATGAGCAAGCAACCATCTTTTTACAGTGATATAAGCACCATCTCGAGTATGGTTGAATCCTCCCATCCCCCTCTTGGAAACGATTCGGTGACACGGAATAACAATGGGCAATGGATTAGCGGCACAGGCACCACCCACTGCTCTGGGGCCGCTGACTAGCTCATCAGCAACATCACCGTAAGTACGTACTGAACCAACGGGGATATACATCATCATCTGCCACACACGACGCTGAAAATCTGATCCAGACAATGCAACCGGAAGACTAAAAATATGCTTCGGATCAGCAAAATAGGCATCTAATTCAGCAAAAACAGCGGCAGCAATACGGGTAGTCGGTGGACTATATTGGGAACCCTGCAGAAAATCTATGCGATTGAGTACATCATGTCGAGCGAATACGGCAAGCGCACCAAATGGCGCGCTATATATGCCGTCGTGCTTATCACATGAGTTCATCGCCATGACAGCAGCAATCATTCCAAGCTTAAACAGTTGCTCTACGTGCCAACTTCTCACGGATACGAGCGGATTTTCCAGAACGGTCCCGTAAATAATAAAGCTTAGCACGTCGAACATCACCACGACGTTTGACTTCAATGCTTGCTATAAGGGGCGAATAGGATTGAAACGTTCTTTCTACACCCTCACCAGCTGAAATCTTGCGTACAATAAAAGAAGAATTCAATCCACGATTCCGCTTTGCAATAACTACACCTTCATATGCCTGAAGGCGCTCACGGCTTCCTTCTTTTACTTTCACATTGACGACTATCGTATCTCCAGGCGCAAAGTCCGGCAGTTCCTTTTTCAGGCGGGCAATTTCCTCCTGCTCCAATCTAGCAATCAAGTCCATCTTGTTACTCCTTGTCATTCATATCCTGTTTAAACTCATCCAGTAACAGTTGTTCCCTGGAGTCAAGTCCACGATCTTTAAGCAAATCTGGCCGCCTGAGCCAAGTTCTTCCTAAGGACTGCATCAAACGCCAACGTTTAATATTTGCATGATTACCTGACAGAAGCACTGCCGGGACACACTTTCCATCATACACCTCGGGGCGCGTATAATGGGGATAATCAAGCAATCCATCGCTGAATGAATCCTGTGTGGCCGATTCAGCATCCCCCAGAACCCCGGGCAGCAACCTTATGATTCCATCCAGCAGCATCATTGCTGGCAACTCTCCGCCAGACAGAACATAGTTTCCTACCGAGTATTCCCGATCGACCACCTGTTCAATCAGACGCTCATCAATTCCTTCATAACGGCCGCAAAGAAGAATGAGCCCCTCTTCCGAACCAAGCTCCATCAAATCGTCCTGATCAAGCAGCTTTCCCTGTGGGGTTAGATGAACGACCAGCGAACGTTTAACCCCTGCCAGTTGCTGCCTGCTTCGGGCGGCTTCAATTGCCAAGGCAAGAGGCTCAACCATCATGATCATGCCTGGACCACCCCCATAAGGACGATCATCTATGGTTCTGTATGCATCCTTGGTAAAATCCCTGGGATCCCAAGCTTGCAAAACATATACAGATTGATCATAAGCCCGCCTGGTCACCCCATATTTCGTCAAGGCATCAAACATCTTAGGAAACAAAGTCAAAACGTCGTAATGTTTCAGCCATTTCTCCTTGATGCTTAACCTAGAAATCGCTATCCCAATCTACTAGAATGCGACGACCTTTCAAATCTACCTCAACAACAACTGAAGCAATAAAAGGAATCAATCTTTCACGGCTATTATGCACCACAAGAACATCATTGGCCCCGGTAGATATTAAATGATCAACAACACCCAAACTTGTGCCATTACGATTCATCAACACTTCCATACCCACCAAATCCTGCCAGTAATACTCACCTTCAGAGGTTTCTGGCAAAGCCTGCCTGAGTACCATAATGTCTTGACCAACAAGAGTCTCTGCGCTATCTCGATCTTCAATGCCTTCGAGTTTCGCGACAATCCACTGGCCGTGCATACCCACATCCTGTACCCTTCGCTCTTCAAGTCCTGAAGGGCCGGAAAGGTTCCAGACTGAATAATCAAGCAAATTAGCAGGTGGGTCTGTAAAGCTCTGGACACGAACCCAGCCGCGAACACCGAAAGGTGCACGGATGCGGCCCATGACAAGCATAAACTACTTTTTTGCCACGGATTTAACCAGTCGCGCTACCGTATCCGAAAGTTGCGCACCCTTTGAACGCCAATATTCAATCCGGCTGCTATCAATACGAAGAGCCTCCTGCTTGCCGGCTGCAACAGGATTATAAAAACCGACGCGTTCAATAAAACGGCCATCACGCCGATTACGCGAATCAGCTACAACAACATTATAAAACGGGTGTTTCTTGGCACCGCCACGACTAAGTCGAATAATTACCATAATCTGCCTATATATCAAAGACCGAAAAAGGTATTGAGTTTACGATAAAATCTAATGTCTTGGCAAGATCTTGTGTCTTAGTGACGGCGCATGGGTATCATCGACTGCATTTGTCTCATCATCTTACCCATCCCACCCCGGGACAAGGTTTTCATCATTTTCTGCATCTGTTCAAACTGAGCCAGAAGACGATTCACATCCTGAACTTGAACACCAGCCCCTGCCGCGATCCGCCGCTTACGGGCTGCCTTGATAATCTCTGGTTTGGCGCGTTCAAGCGGTGTCATGGAATTAATAATTCCTTCAACTCGTCCTAAAACTTTGTCATTACCGGCAGTATTTGCAGACAGTTTTGCATATTCCTGTGGTAATTTATCAAGAAGTGATGTCACACCGCCCATTTTCCGCATCTGAACCATCTGTAATTTAAAGTCTTCAAGATCAAAACCCTTTCCAGCTTTAATTTTACGGGCAAATTTTTCAGCTTCTTCGGTATCCACACCCCGACGTGCTTCTTCAATAAGACCGATTACATCTCCCATCCCTAAAATACGGGATGCCATTCTTTCAGGGTGAAAGGGTTCTAATCCAGTAAGTTTTTCACCAACTCCTGCAAATTTGATTGGTACCCCTGTAATCGCTCTCACGGATAATGCCGCCCCTCCACGCGCATCACCATCAAGCTTCGTAATAATCACCCCTGTAAGCGGTAATGAATCCGCAAAAGCACGTGCAGTATTTACAGCATCCTGACCCTGCATAGAATCCACCACATAAAATGTTTCTATTGGATTGGTCAGTTCATGAAGGAGACGAATTTCGGACATCATGGCTTCATCAATTGATAGACGACCCGCAGTATCAATTATCAAAACATCCTGATAATGACGCTTTGCGTAATCAATTGCATTTTTGGCGATTTCAATCGGCGTATCTGAAATTTCTCCTTTAAAAAAATCAGCATTTGCCTGACTGGCAAGTGTCTGCAACTGTTCCACAGCTGCTGGACGATATACATCACAGCTTACCAGCAACACCTTTTTACGCAGGTCCTCCCGAATTAATCGGGCGAGCTTCCCTGCAGTGGTAGTTTTTCCAGCTCCTTGCAACCCGGCAAGCAAAATTATAGCCGGTGGGCGGGTTGCCAAATTCAGTGGCGAATGTTCTGCTCCCATAAGCCTTGTCAATTCATTATGAACCACACCAATGACAGCCTGACCGGGGCTTAGGTTGCGCAACACTTCCTGACCTAACGCCCTGACTTTTACTGCAGAGATAAAATCTCGTACAACCGGCAAGGCAACATCGGCTTCAAGCAATGCCATCCGCACATCACGCAACGCGTCCTGAATATTGTCCTCGCTAAGCCGTGCCTGTCCACGAAGACTTTTAACCACTGAAGATAAACGCTGGGATAAATTATCAAACATGTGTCCCTCAAAATAACGAAGCTTACAAATAAGTATTATACTCTTCCAGGCCAAACAGATCCTGCAGGCAGTCATTATGCTAGAATCGTGTAAATTACAAAAACAGAAAATCAGGAGATCCTGTTGGCAAATCTGCCTCTTTATCTTTTAACTGCACTTCTATATGCCGCACTTGGTATTCGCTTTTGGCAAGGGGATCATGCTGTATCCCCAGGCAGCGTTCGAGCCAAAATCCTGCACTTAGTCGTACTGATCCCCCTGATCGCTCACGCATTACTGCTCTACCGGACCATTGAAACACCCACCGGTTTTAATCTGGGTTTTGGAGAAACATTATCAATTATTGTCTGGCTTACCGTTTTTATCTACTGGCTTGCAAATTTCACGCATGAATTAGAGGGCTTTCAAGCCATCGTATTTCCAGTTGCGACAATCTGTATACTAGTCCCACTCATTTGGCCATCTCATCACATCATTCCACATACTGGCCTGCTGTATTTAAAATTACACCTGCTTATTGCCTTTCTTGCCTATAGCCTTTTTACTATTGCAGCCTGGCATGCCTTAATCATTACTATCGCAGAACGCGGATTACACGGTGGTCGTCTCCCACGCGTTTTTTCCCACCTTCCTCCTTTATTAAGTATGGAAAAACTACTGTTCCGACTCATCACGAGTGGTTTTGCCCTGCTGACCCTGGCTGTTCTAAGTGGGATGCTTTTTTCGGAAGAGCTTTTTGGCAAACCGCTAGAACTCAATAAAAATACAGTATTTGCCTCTCTCTCGTGGTTCATTTTTGCCATCCTGCTTACAGGGCGACATTTTTATGGATGGAGAGGCAGAACAGCTACCCGGTTCACCTTGATCGGTTCATTTATGCTTGTTCTTGCCTATCTTGGTTCCCGTTTTGTGCTAGATGTACTACTCCATCACGTATCATCTTGAACAACAAATAAAAATAAGTTTAATATGCAAACTTCACATAGCCTGAAAGCAGGTAAAGTTGACCCATATTCATTTGAGTGTACTTCTTAGTACTCTCGTTTTGCTTCTCATTTTGTCGGGGTTTTTTGCTGCATCAGAAACCAGTCTAATGGCACTTAATCGCTATCGCCTGCGACACCTGGTAAAAACGGGAGAAAAAGGTGCAAGACGAGCAACCTTCCTCCTGTCCAGGACTGACAAATTGCTTGGTGTATTGTCACTAGGCAATAACTTGCTCAATGCAGCCGCAGCGGCACTTGTAACCATAATCTGCGTCAGTCTGCTAGGTAATAATAAATGGGCTCTGACCTTAGGTACACTTATTGTTACATTTGCCATTCTGGTCTTTTCCGAAATCACACCTAAAGTACTAGGCGCCACATATACAGAACCCATAGCTTTTTTTGCAAGCGCGATTCTCATTCCAATGTTAAGGATCTGTTACCCTATTGTCTGGTTTGTAAATCTGTTTGTTTCTGGTTTACTACGCATCATCGGCCTCACACCCAAACTTAACCCCAAAAATATCCGTCTTGGAATGGCTGAGCTTCGTACCTTGGTCATGGAATCCGGTCCATTTATTCCAAAACATCACCAAAGGATTCTTGTCAATCTGTTTGAACTTGAAAAAACAACGGTTGATGACATCATGACCCCACGTGGGCAAATTGAATCTGTTGATATTGAAGGAGATTTTGAAATGCTCTCCGAACAGCTATCAACAAGCAATCATACCAAGATCGTCATACATTCCGGCGGGCTTGACAGCTTAATTGGAATCGTCCGGATGCGAGATGTTCTGCATCTTATGCGAATTGGAAACTTTAACCGGGATACTCTAAAGCAAATCACCCAGCCACCCTATTTCATTCCTGAAGGCACACCCTTATTATCCCAACTTCAAATGTTTCAGGAGAATCAGGAACAACTAGGACTTGTTGTAGATGAATATGGTGACCTGCTTGGTCTTCTAACACTTGAAGATATTCTTGAAGAAATCGTCGGTGAATTTTCAGCAGGAAATGCAACTGCACTCGGCGCAAGGAAGCTTGCCGACGGCAGCTATCTCGCAGGAGGTTCTATCCTAATCAAGGATCTCAATCGAAAATTGGGGATGCAATTACCCACAAAAGGGCCTCGAACGCTTAATGGACTCATTCTTGAACACTTTCAAGATATCCCGGAAACAGGAGTAACCTTCAAAATCAATGGCCATACCATTGAAATTATCCATGTTCATGATCACCAGGTCCGCACAGCAAAAGTGACCCCTCCAACTGACCCTGAGCATCCCTTGTCCTAAACTTAAAATTTCTGATAAACATCATAAAACGCTTCTTTACAAATGCCTTTACTACATGCCAAGATGATTAACATTTATTTAACCCGAATAAACAGCATCAACATATGCCCATTACTTCCGGGTCCATCAGCGGCCTAGCACGAACCCTAGTACATAGAGGCCGTTTACAGGAAGCCGACGCTGAAAGCATTCTTGCCCTCGCAGAAAACAACGGCGCCCATTTTGTCAGCCAGCTTATTGCTAGCAAAAAGATGACTGCAGTGGAAGTTGCAGACTTCGCATCTCAAACATTTGGCTACCCACTTCTTGATATTAACGCCTTGGACACAAACGCGCTCCCTTACGAACTCATAGAACCAAGACTCATTGTTGAACAAGGCATTCTTCCCCTTTCACGTCGGGGTAGCCATCTGTTTGTCGCAACTTCCGATCCTACAAATCAGGAAGTGCTAGACAAAATCCGTATCATGACGAGCCTGATTATTGATCCAATCGTAGTTGAAGAAGACAAACTTCAAAAATTCATTCACCGAATTGCAGATGAACGCGATATATCACTAAAAAATCTTGGCGGCCAGGATCTTGAACTTGCTTTTGCAGAGGAAATCGAAACTGCGACCATTGAAATAGGCTCAGAAGTTGATGATGCTCCTGTTGTCAAATATCTCCAGAAAATCCTCCTTGATGCAATCAACGCCAATGTTTCTGATATCCATATCGAACCTTATGAAAAAACTTTACGTATCCGTTACAGGATGGATGGCGTCCTTTATGAAGTTTCTCAACCTCCACTTGCCATTAAAGACAAAATAGCTTCCAGAATCAAGGTAATATCAAAACTCGACATTTCGGAAAAGCGAGTGCCTCAGGATGGCCGCATGAAACTTGTACTTTCCAAAAGCAGAGCCATCGACTTTCGTGTCTCAACCTTACCTACGCTATTTGGTGAAAAAATTGTCATGCGGATCCTTGATCCCGCATCAGCAACCCTTGGCATTGATGCCTTGGGTTATGAGCCTGAACACAAAAATCTCCTGCTAGATGCAATTGGACGACCTTACGGAATGCTTCTCGTAACGGGGCCAACAGGTTCAGGGAAAACCGTGTCACTCTACACATGCCTCAATATCCTAAATGGAAATGACATCAATATTTCCACAGCTGAGGATCCTGCCGAGATAAATCTTCCCGGCATTAATCAGGTCAATGTAAATGAAAAAGCAGGGTTGACTTTCGCTACAGCAATGCGGGCTTTCCTGCGACAGGATCCAGATGTCATCATGGTGGGTGAAATCCGAGATCTGGAAACAGCCGATATCGCAGTGAAAGCAGCTCAAACCGGTCACCTGGTTCTCTCTACTCTTCACACTAATGATGCGCCCAGCACCCTAACCCGACTTATTAACATGGGAGTTGCTCCTTTTAACATTGCCTCTAGCGTCCATCTCATTACTGCTCAAAGACTTGCTCGCAGGCTATGTCACTGCAAAAAACCCATAGACATTCCAACCAATGCCCTCTTGGCTGCTGGCTTTGTAGAATCAGATATTGATTCGCTGCAACTGTTTAGCCCTGGCGGATGCGATCTTTGCAAAAATACCGGATACAAGGGCCGTATTGGAATTTACCAGGTCATGCCCGTATCGGAAGAGATGAGCCGGATTATCATGCGTAGTGGCAATGCGCACGACATTGCAGATCAGGCCCTGCGCGAAAAAATCCTTACGCTTCGTCAAGCGGGTTTAAAAAAGGTCAAGGCAGGAATCACTTCCCTGGAAGAGATTCTTACCCATACTAATAATTGACGAAGAATAAACATTCTTTCCTAAACTGGAAATAACCCCTATGTCAAACCAACCCTTGCAAACAGGCATTAGAGAAATGGTATGCCCAACATCTTTATTTTTTTATGGGTTGGCATAGCACAAATGAGGATTGCGCCTGTTTCAACAAGCGCATAACATGATTAAGCCATAAAATGGCTGGAGCCCTTTAATAAAGAAGCGCCAGCCATTCAAAAAAGCAGGACTTTGATTAACAATTTCAGGGGGGCCGTACGGAACAAGCCCGAACGGTAAATATATGGCAATTACTGTGAAGAAAACCCGAGAACTGGTATTCCTGTGGGAAGGGCGGGATAAAAAAGGCAAAAGCATCAAGGGTGAAATTCCTGCACTGTCTGAGGCGGTAGCCGCTGCTAAACTTCGTCGTCAGGGAATCGCCGTGAGTCGGGTGCACAAGCAAAGTGTTCTGGCACGTCGCCCAAAAAAAATCAAGGAAAAGGATATAACCCTTTTTACCCGCCAATTGGCAACCATGATGCGTGCAGGCGTTCCATTGCTTCAATCTTTCGATATTGTTGGAAAAGGGCATTCCAATACTTCAGTACAGCGACTTCTATCAGAAGTACGAAATCATATCGAATCTGGCAATAGCATGAGCCAGGCTTTCAGCCGATATCCACAGTATTTCGACCCACTTTTTTGCAATCTCGTAAAAGCAGGTGAACAGGCGGGTATTCTTGACACGATACTTGACCGCCTTGCTACCTACAAAGAAAAAATTCTTGCCATCAAAGGCAAAATCAAATCTGCCTTGTTTTATCCTACGTCAATTATTGTCGTAGCATTTGTCATTACAACTATTATTATGATTTTTGTCATTCCAGCATTCAAATCCCTGTTTGCAAGTTTTGGTGCGGATTTGCCCGCCCCAACACTTGTGGTCATGAAAATTTCTGACGTATTTGTCAAATACTGGTGGCTGATATTTGGTTCTCTCGTAGCGGCCGTTTGGGGGTTCTTCTACGCTTGGAAACGTTCACTCAAGGTGCAATATTTCATGGACAGACTCTTCCTGCATCTTCCTGTATTTGGGCCTGTTATCCAGAAAGCGACAATTGCCCGCTGGTCTCGCACCCTTTCAACTATGTTTGCTGCTGGCGTTCCACTTGTTGAAGCACTTGATTCCGTTGCAGGGGCTTCAGGCAATCTTATCTACCATGATGCCACGAAAAAAATCCAGTCAGAAGTATCCACAGGTACAAGTCTTACCCTATCCATGCAAAATGCTGACATATTTCCTAATATGGTATTGCAAATGGTTGCCATAGGCGAAGAGTCTGGAGCCCTTGATGACATGCTTTCAAAAATCGCCGATTTTTATGAAAATGAAGTAGATGATGCCGTAAGTGCCATGTCGAGTTTGATGGAACCTATCATTATGGTTGTACTGGGCATCATCATTGGTGGGTTAGTTATAGCCATGTACCTTCCAATTTTCAAGATGGGATCAGTAATACACTGATAACTAATTAATTTATTTAATTTTTTAAAGAAACGCGATTCTGACTACCTAAAATAGTTAGTGTCAACATTCAAAATATGCCTTATCTCACGTGAGCCTTGAATTTTTTTCAGCAACATTCACTTTACCCGTTGCCACTAAGGAAGCAGTTTCGTTATTTGCCTTAATCGAAAGTTTTATGAAATCATCAACAGACACTTGGCATGTAATTCATTGTCTTCCAGTTTTGCGGTTATCTCACCAATTGAAATCTAATTAATTCATATGCAACAACAACCAATTAATCACCCTTTGGTAACAAGTGATGTTTCATAACAACCATAAACCAGACTCCAAATATAAACAGGGTATAAAAAGCGGGCCAAACAAGCTTCTTATATCCTTATTGCTCCAACGCTAAGGAATCGCTAGACTAACCTACTGCTTTTATGCGTCATCTGGAGCCAAATGCCCTATATCGATTTCTTGCGTCATTCTCATATCCTATTTCCAGTCCTGGTATTGATATTTGGACTTATAGTAGGGAGTTTTCTTAATGTCGTCATTCATCGGCTCCCTATCATGCTTGATAGACAGTGGCGCAACGACTGTCTGTCGCTGGAAGGGCAACAACCTGAAACCCTACCTTCCTACAACCTTCTGACTCCAGGCTCAAGTTGTCCGAATTGCTCCCGCCGCATTCGTCCACTCGAGAATATTCCAGTCATAAGCTTCATAATAATGGGAGGACGTTGTGCAGGATGTAAAAAAAACATCCGCCTTCGATATCCAGTCATCGAGCTTGTTACAGGAATTTTAAGTTTTTTTATTGCATGGTATTTTGGATTTGGAATGAAGGCAGCTTCGGGGCTTTTATTCGCTTATTCACTTATTACACTATCGGCAATCGATTTTGATCAGCAAATCTTGCCAGACTCTATAACATTGCCCCTGCTTTGGATAGGCCTTCTTCTCAATCTTGGCAGCACATTCGCAGCGATAGGTAGCGCTGTAATTGGCGCTGTTGCAGGTTATATGGCTCTTTGGCTAGTATATTGGGGATTCAAGCTAATAACAGGAAAGGAAGGAATGGGGCGTGGAGATTTTAAACTGCTAGCAGCCCTTGGGGCATGGTTTGGCTGGACCAGCTTACCCGCCATAATTCTGCTAGCCTCAATAGGGGGTGCAGTCGTTGGATTGAGCCTTATTCAATTCAAAAACCAGAATCGAGACATTCCGATCCCATTTGGACCTTACCTCGCTGGCGGTGGCATCATGTTTCTTTTCTTCGGCCCATATCTCACCCATTTTTACCTACCATGACCAAACCCTATGTTATTGGACTCACAGGAGGAATTGGAAGCGGGAAAAGCATGGTATCCCAGGCTTTTGCTAAACACGGCATAAAAATTATCGATACAGATCTTCTCAGTCGAAATCTCACATCTTCTGGTGGTAAAGCCATTGATCAAATCCGACAGTTATTTGGAAACAATTTTATTTTGCCTGATGGCAGCCTTGACCGAAATCTTATGCGCACCTCCATTTTCAGGGACTCGGAAGCCTTAAACAGGTTAGAGTCTATCCTTCATCCTTTAATACGCACTCAAGTCAGTTATGAGATTGCTCATAGCAAAGGCCCTTATATCATCCTGGTTGTTCCTTTACTCCTTGAAAAATCAGGATATACTGATATCGTAGATCGGGTTTTAGTCGTTGATTGCGATGAATCTCTCCAGGTGCAACGAGTAATAAACAGAAATGCGTTAGATGAATCCCTAATTAAAAATATCATGCGAAACCAGTTAAGCCGTAGTAGCAGGCTTTCCAAGGCAGATGACGTTATCGATAACTCCGGTAATCTAGATACCCTTGAAAATGAAGTAAAAATTCTCCATAAACGATACCTTTCACTCTCCCAAAGATAACACTCCATCATATATACCAAATTTAGCTTATGAACCCGTATCCTCCTGCATACCCAACCTCTCATCCTTACCTGAAAATGTAAAATGATTTCAAAAACACGATTCAAAAGCATGTAAAAAATTTCCTGCAAACTGCCTGATCCTTCCTTCATAGTGGCAGTTATCTGCTCGAAATATTACGTAATGCTAAAACGTTTGTAAAAAACTCCAAATGGAGTTATATATTTTGTATAAATCGGTCTCAAACGACTAACTCCTAGAATAAAAATTCATGGAACGGTCTTTGAAAACCGCAATGACATCATGTAAAAATTTAGCGGCTTACTGCCATTGTGTACTGAGCCAGAATTTAACGCTAATGAATCAATTGGCTAAACAGTGAATCCCTGCCAATTAATTCTGGATTAAAATATCCTATGATGACACCAAATACCCAATCCAAAAGCATGGGCTTTTGGGATAAGCTGGTAAATTCGTTGAATATCAGTCAAAATGAACAATTGAATCTAGAGCATGTCGGCTGCTGTGATTAGCTATGACTACCCCCTTAACGAGCGTATCAGGACACTGCTGAGGCTTGAGCATCTCTTCGATAAAGCCGATTTCTATGTGTCACGTGATGATCGTCTCGATCACCATGCCGCTGTAATGGCACTTTTTGAGATGATGGATGTAACAACGAGAGCCGATCTCAAATCTGAGTTACTCCAGGAGGTTGAAAGACATAAATCCTTCCTTGAACCTTTGCAGAACAATCCTTCCATTGATTTAAACGCCCTTAATGAAGTACTTACGCAACTCAAGGATATCAATCACATTCTTTACACCCTTCCGGGCAAAACCGGACAGCACCTTCGAGAAAATGACTGGCTTATGAGTATTCGCCAACGTGCAGCCATTCCTGGTGGATTATGTGAATTTGATGCACCTTCCTATCATTACTGGTTACATCAAGATGCAGCTACAAGAAGAAATGACTTGGATTCCTGGCTTAATCCAATGCGGTGTATACAGAAAAGCCTATCGCTAATACTTAAACTTTTGCGCGAAGCCGGGCAACCTGGGCCTCAGGTTGCCCATCAAGGTAGCTACCAACAAGTTCTTTCAGGCCGAAGCGCCCAGCTCTTAAGAATAAAAATGCCTGACCATAGTGAGTTTGTACCTGAGATATCAGCAAACCGCTATGCCATCAACATCCGTTTCACCGTTATGGATGGCCAACAAAAACCTCGTACAGCTGAACAGGATGTTGCTTTCAATCTTATGCTCTGTAGCTTATGAAGGCTTACTGCAACAGTTTAAAACATCAACCAGATTCATCTATCACAAGAATAACGTAAAATCTCCTGTACAAGAAAACACCCCTGACTAAAAATCCGATTCAAAACCAAATGGCTCTCTGCATCGCAACCCCATGGGCACCGGCCTCCATGGCTGAATCCAGATCTAACTTGCTGAGTCCACCCAGTGCAAACACCGGCAATGGGCAATCTGAAATAATCTGGGAAAAGGACGCCCAGCCAAGGGGACCCTTCTCAGGATGGCTTTTTGTTTTGGCTACTGGAGAAAGCATGACAAAATCCAGCTCCAGATCCGCAGCCTTTTTCATTTCTTCAGGATTGTGAACTGAAGCCGCGCAAAGTGGAAAATCTGGCCGTTCTTCGAGCTTCATCAATTCATGTGAGTTCAAATGGATTCCTCCAACTCCAGATGCTCGGGCTAGAGCTTCCGTGCCATGAAATAACAGGCGAACACTCTTTTCTTCCGCAATGGGTTTCAAGGCCCTGGCAAGCCTGATACGTTCCGATTCATCAACCCATGGCTCCCTTATCAGAACAAGACGTATCCCATGTTCAAGTCCAGAAATAAAACTTTCCATCGAAAGGGGATCGGCCGGGTCATTAAAATGTGTCAGGGCATAATATTGAGGCAGGGACAATGCAGCAAGAACCTGAGAATTAGCTGGTAAAATCTGTCCGGGAAGAGGTTCTCCATGACTACACCAGGACAAAACTTGCCCTTCAAGAGCGCTGGGTGTGCCTTGCCATGAACGAACCCGGTAAAAATGTATGGCCACATTTGCATGTGGATATCTAAAATACCGATGTATCCAGGGATATGCCAATAAAACTGAAATACCCAACTCTTCATGCAGTTCCCTTGCCAAGGCTTCATATGGAAGCTCCCCAGACTCGATTTTCCCCCCAGGAAATTCCCAATAACCAGCAAAAGACTTGCCATCCGGACGGCTCGCGAGAAGAAAAGATCCATCTGAACGCTCTATAACACCAGCTACAACTTCAACCGTATCAGTCATGCAACATGGATCTTCCAGCAAAATCACGGGCAAATTGCCAGGCTACCCTTCCACTTCTTGAGCCTCGTTCCATCGCAAAGCGCAATGCCTCAGATCGAACCTCTGGAGGTTGAAGATCGAGGCCATAGCTTTTAAGCCAATATTCAGCGATATCCAGATATTCTTCTTGGCTAAAGGGGTAAAAGGGAACCCAGAGACCAAACCGCTCAGAAAGCGAAATCTTTTCTTCCGTCGTTTCACCAGGATGAATCTCACCATTTACATGGTGGGTTTCCAGATTTTCGCTCATGTACTCAGGAAGTAAATGACGTCGGTTGCTGGTAGCATAAATCAAAACATTTTCAGCATATCCACCTAACGAACCATCCAAAACAGCTTTAAGCGACTTGTAAGATGGATCGTTGTCTTCAAAGGACAAATCATCGCAAAAAATGATAAACCGATAATCCAAATCCGCAATAATGTTAACGATATCGGGTAAATCCCTCAAATCTGACTTGTCCACCTCCACAAGACGCAAACCATGATTACCGTATTGTGTCAACATGGCTTTGATAAGCGATGATTTTCCAGTTCCCCTGGCACCGGTTAAAAGTACATTATTCGAAGGTAAGCCCTGGATAAATTGAGAGGTGTTTCGATTAATCCGCGTTTTTTGTATATCTATTCCCTGCAAATCAGACAAGGAAACCTGATGAGGAAATCGTACCTCCTCAAGTTTTCCCCCATAAGATGATTTATGCCAGCGCGCAGCAAGTGCTACTGACCAGTCAATGGGTAACAGGGAAGGCAAAACAAGCAATTCAAGACGATCTAGCAACTTCTCTGCTCGCTGCAGGAATGATTCAAAATGATCCATTTCAGTCTCTAGCTTCGATAATCGGCATTAATTCGAACATAATCATGCGACAGATCGCAAGTCCAAATCTTAGTTTCTGCCACGCCCCGTCCCAAGACAACACGCACAACGATTTCCGACTTCCTCATAACATTTACCCCATCTTCTTCGCAGTAAGAAGGGTCGCGCCCACCATTGACAGCTACCCGTACGTCATCCAGGTACATACTTATCTTTTCTACCTCAAGATCTTCTATACCAGCATATCCAATGGCGGCCAAAATCCGTCCAAGATTAGGATCCGATGCAAAAAAAGCAGTCTTTACCAAAGGAGAGTGTGCAATGGAAAATGCAATTTTCCGGCATTCAGACACAGTCCTTCCCCCAGAAACAGCAATGGTAATAAACTTGCTGGCCCCCTCTCCATCGCGAACTATGGCCTGTGCCAAATCAATGCAAATTGATCTTATGGCTTCCTTGACCTTCTGCGCGATTAAATTTTCAGGATTATGTACAGCGACACTGGAGCAGCCGGTTGCGATCAGAAGAAAAGAATCATTGGTTGAAGTATCTCCATCAACGGTGATACTGTTAAAGGTTTCGTCAGCTATCTCACGTATCCATTCATCAAGCAGGGCTTGGCTGATATTCGCGTCAGTCGCAACAAAAGCCAGCATTGTTGCCATATCCGGATGAATCATCCCTGAACCTTTGGCAATCCCTGTAACCGTGACTGTCTGATTGCCAGACTCAATTGTACGTGAAGAGGCCTTCGGAACTGTGTCGGTAGTCATAATGGCCTGAGCTGCAGATAACCAGTTATCTGCATCAAGATCCTTCAGGCAATCAGGAAGATGACTAATCAAACGTTCAACTGGCAAAGGCTCAAGGATCACTCCGGTTGAAAAGGGAAGAATGGATTCAACCGGACAATCAAGCAAAGCAGCCAGGGATTTGCAAACCATTTCCGCATCCGATATTCCTGTTACACCCGTGCCTGCATTTGCATTACCCGTATTAATAACCAGGGCTCGAGTTGCTGCAAGATTCAGATGGTTTCGGGCAACCGTAACAGGAGCAGCGCAAAACCGGTTTCGGGTAAAAACTGCCGATACCCGGCTTCCTCCTTGCAATTTGATTACAAGCAGATCTTTGCGATCAGGTTTACGTATACTTGCCTTGGCGATTCCAAGCTCAACTCCGATAACAGGCTGAAGCATTTCAGAAGAAGGCATACCAAGATTTACAGGCATATGATCAATCCATGTAAAAAAAACGGCAATCCTTTACCTAATGAAATATATGGGTAATGTTCAGGCAATATCATGGCTCCAAATATAATGGAATCTAGTCAAGCTTGCCGTGGCAATGTTTATATTTACGCCCTGATCCACATGGGCAGGGTTCATTACGCCCTACCTTGGCAATTTTACCGGCATCTGAAGATTTAAGCGCTTCATCATAATCCGCATGCTGAAAACGCACATTCGAGGTAGGAAGTGGTGTATCTGCTGCACTCGCATCTTCTTCAGATCGAATCTGCACAGTCATGGTAATTTGGGTGACTTCACGTTTGATAGTATCCAGAAGCAGGCTAAAAAGCTCGAATGACTCGCTTTTGTAGGCCTGTTTTGGATCTACCTGGGCATATCCACGCAGATGTATGCCCTGACGCAAATGATCCAAAGCTGCCAAGTGCTCCCGCCAATGCTGGTCAAGGCTTTGCAGCATGATGGAACGTTCAAAATGACGTATGACATCTATGCCAGCAATTGCTTCCTTCGCTTTGTATTGGGAATTTGCAGCTTCAATGACGCGCTCACATAAGGTCTCAGCATGAAGATCAGGCTCATCAGTAAGCCACTGTGAAACTGGAAGGTTCAATTGATAGAGCCTGGCAAGGGTAGCTTCAAGATCCGGAACATCCCATTCCTCCTCCATACTTTCAGCTGGCACATGCGCCTCAACCTGGTTACGAATGACATCTTCTCTCATCGCCTGAATAGTGTCTGAGATATCTTGGGCCTCCAGGATTTCATTACGCTGCTGGTATATAACCTTGCGCTGATCATTGGCAACATCATCATACTCGAGCAATTGCTTGCGAATTTCAAAATTCCTCTCTTCCACCTTGCGCTGAGCATTCTCAATTGCACGTGTTACCCAAGGATGTTCAATGGCTTCTCCGTCAGGTAACTTAAGTTTTGTCATGATTGCCGCAACCCGATCAGAGGCAAATATGCGCAAAAGAGGATCTTCAAGTGAAAGATAAAAACGACTGGAACCCACATCACCCTGACGTCCTGAGCGACCTCGCAATTGATTGTCCACGCGCCGTGACTCATGTCGTTCAGTGCCAATAATATGTAAACCCCCATATCCCAAAACCTGCTCATGCAGGACCTGCCATCGGGCTTTTAGTTCTCGCTCATGCTTCAGTTTCGATTCCTCATCGAGGCTTTCATCCTGGCGGATTGCCTCCATTTCACTCTCAATATTGCCACCCAGCACAATATCCGTGCCCCTGCCAGCCATATTGGTTGCAATAGTAATCATCTTTGGCTGTCCCGCCTGGGCAATGATACGGGCTTCACTCGCATGCTGTTTAGCATTAAGAACTTGATGTGGTATTTTTATTTTCTTGAGCTGGTCAGACAGGAGTTCTGAATTTTCAATTGAAGTCGTACCAACCAGAACTGGCTGACCCCGATTATAACAGTCCTGGACATCTTTAATTATCGCATCATATTTTTCACGTGAGCTGCAATAGACCTGATCCATTTGATCTCGGCGTACCATCGGTCTATGGGTAGGAATAACAACCGTTTCAAGCCCGTAAATCTGCTGAAATTCAAATGCTTCGGTATCCGCAGTTCCAGTCATGCCACTAAGTTTGGAATAGAGACGAAAGTAATTCTGGAAAGTAATTGAAGCGAGGGTCTGATTTTCTTTTTGGATCGGCACCCCTTCCTTGGCCTCTACAGCCTGGTGCAAGCTATCTGACCAACGCCTCCCAGCCATCATGCGTCCGGTAAACTCGTCAACAATGACAACTTCATCATTAAGCACGACATAATGCTGATCACGGTGATAAAGGGAATGGGCACGTAATGCAGCATAAAGGTGATGCATAAGCGGAATGCTCGAAGCATCATAAAGGTTACTCCCAACCGGTAACAGTCCGGCCTCTTCAAGCAACCTTTCTGCATTCTCATGGCCCTCTTCTGTCAGCAGGACTTGATGAGCCTTTTCATCGACCCAATAATCACCTGGTCCGTCTTCTTTTTCCTGCCTCTTGAGTAACACTGATAACTTATCAATTTTATTATATATGTCTATATTATCTTCAGCCTGACCTGAAATAATCAGTGGGGTACGCGCTTCATCTATAAGTATCGAGTCAACCTCATCGATAATGGCATAATTAAGCTGGGGCTGGACCCGCTCATTGATCTGATAAACCATGTTGTCACGTAGATAATCAAAGCCAAATTCATTATTGGTACCATAGGTAATATCACATTTATAAGCCATCTGCTTTTGTTCATGCGACATGCTAGCCAGATTGACACCAACAGTAAGACCTAGAAATCGGTGAAGTCTGCCCATCCAGTTTGCATCACGTTCTGCAAGATAATCATTGACAGTAACGATATGAACTCCTGCGCCACTTAAAGCATTAAGGTATGCGGGTAATGTAGAAACAAGGGTTTTCCCCTCACCTGTACGCATTTCAGCAATCTTGCCGAAATGCAAAGCCATGCCACCTATCATCTGAACGTCATAATGACGCATTCGAAATACCCGCTTACTCGCTTCGCGAACCAGTGCAAATGCTTCTGGCAGCAAACTATCAAGGCTTTCACCTTCTCGATAACGTATTCGAAAACTTTCTGTCTTTAAGCGTATATCATCATCCGAGAGTTTCTCAAACCCGGATTCTAATGCATTAATACGCTGGACAACTTCCCGATATTCCTTAAGTAGCCGATCATTTCGGCTACCAAATACTTTTTTGACCAAACCAGATATCATAAAATGTAGGCTTCATCTAATAATCAAAGTGTTGTCTGAATGTGCAGTCATACTGCTTCAAACTTTCCATATTATCACATCGTAATGCATCCTTCTGCAGCAAGAACAATTTTCCAGCTACAGAATTAACTGGGTTTTTTATTTAAACCTTGAAAATCCATGCAACTATTTGGATTTTTAAGTCGGCAGCCCTGCTGGAATGCATTGATTGCTTGAGGTTTCTCACCTTTTCTTTCAAGGCAGAGTCCTAAACCTACCCATGATTGCGATAAAGTTGGATCCAGACGAAGGGCTGTACGAAAATCATTTTCGGCATTCCCAAAATGATTCCTGGCGTAATATACATTGGCCAGATTATTCCACGCGGCAGCATAATTTGGTCTCAAATGGATGGCCCTGTCATAATCAGCACGAGCCAAAGAATACTGGCCTGACATCAATTCCGCATTACCTCGGTTATAATAAATTCTCTCCATTCCAGGTAAAGCAGGCTCCCGCTCTGCCAGTTTTGCCGCATCATTCCATGTCAGATAGGGAGATGAAAGGCTTTCAAGCCGATCTATTGACAGGGGGATTGAAACTAAAATAAGAATAGAAACCAAACCTAAAACAAGACGGGCAGAAACTTTCCTAACCAGCCAGGGTAACGCTACTGGCAAAGAAAACATCCAGAGATAACTTCGATACAGAACAAAAATGTCCTGTACGCGAATTACAGAAAACTCGGTAAAGAAAAAAACCCAGGGGACAAGCATAGCCAAACCCAGAAGTCCTTTTTCCTCCCTTCTCACTATCAGATATAATCCAACAGCTCCATAAAGTACGTACCCTAACGCTCCAAATAAATAAAATGGGTTTGATACATGCAAATCCAATGGCACATACATATCGATGGACATATAGGCTGTAACGGGAACAAGCCATATACCCAGGTACTTGAAAAACAGCGTAGCCTGAGTCAGTCGACTCAAGAACAGGTCGTGTCCTAAATCAAAACCAGGATGAATGCTTTGAGTTCTCTGCAATAACTGCAGGGCATTGAACTCATAGGCATGACCAATAATGCCAGTATGAGATATCATCCAGTAGGCATAGACACTCGCAAGGCCGGCTATACATAAAGGAACGGCTGATTGACGCATGCGTCTGGGATTAAATCCACTCAAAGCTACTTGCTGCAACGCAAGCAAAGCTGGCAACATTACAGCTAGCTCCTTGCACAGAATTGATAGCCAACAGAAGAAAGCGGCGGCATACAGATTCAAATAACTCCCGGTTGTTATGCCCTTTACCCAAAAACATAAAGCAAGAAGGGCGAACATTGTTGCCATCAGGATGGTACGCTCTACCAGATATCCGGCCCCATAAACTGCAACAGGGCTTGCAACAAACCATAATGCTCCAAGAAACGCAAGCCATTCTGCTGCTGGCTGCGCAGGACGCCCGGGCAGCGTTGCAAAAAGCCGTTTTAACCACACAAAAAGGAAAATGCCATTTAGGGAATGTATAAAAAGGCTCTCTATTCTCAAGAGCACCATTTTCGAGCCGAACCATCCAAGGGTGTCACTGAGAGTCGCATAGGGAATGGCCCGGAGCGCAAGCAGATGCCAGGTAGAGAAATATTTAGTCCATGACCTGGCATTGAAGAAATTGAAATCATCAAACTGGAGTGGGTTATGTACAAAAGGGGCATAAATAAGACATGCAACGAGTACTATGAGGCCAATCAGCCATCGGTCAGGTGGAGCCACAGCTAGCCCAAGCTGTTTATGTGCCCAACCTAGTTGCCTGTCAGCTTTCCTGCTTTCAGTTTTCATCAGAACACACCCTAAAGCGGGTAACTGAACTCCCAATTTGCAATTGAATCAATTCAAACCCTTTTTTCATTCAAACAGGCTTTTATCTTGTGCAGCCATGTTATATTCTTTCAACAGCCAAGCGTCAAGCTGAGTAGTGGCTTAAAAATTTCTCATGGATTCAATTTTCGATGGCAATAGAACCATTTATTTTTTTTATTAACGAAGTTGCAGGTGAAGAACCTGTTTTTGCCAAAGCCAAGTCCCTTATGGAGCTTGACAAAGTATGGAAAAAAATCACCCCAGATATTTTACAAACCATGCATATAAGTCATATCGATGACAATCGCCTGTATTTGGCATCCCCTAATGGAACCGTCGCTGCATATGCAAGGCAAAGTGCACCAAGTCTGCTTCGGGCCTTCAATAATGAAGGCTATTCATTCAAAAGCATAATAATCGGGGTAAAACCCTACAACGAAATTAAAAAAACAAAAAAACGCATTCGGGGCAATATCCCAAAAAAAGCGCTGGACACGTTGACGGTCCTTAAAACCTTATTGGAAGAAGGCGAATTAAAAGAAGCTCTTGATCGACTGCTGGCAAGGCACACAGAAATTTAGGACCAGACAGTCTGCCCGACTAGACGTTTCATATAGGCCGGAACCTCTTCCTGCTGGCCAAAGGAAACATATTCCCATGCATGACTGTCAGCTAACAACGTCCTTAATAATTGATTATTAAGAGCATGCCCAGACCGATAAGCTGAAAAGGCTCCAATAATAGGGTGGCCTAGAAGATATAAATCTCCAATCGCATCAAGAGCCTTATGACGGACAAATTCATCAGGATAACGCAAGCCATCTGCATTTAGCATACGGAAATCATCCATTACAATGGCGTTATCCAGACTCCCACCCATGGCGAGACCCTGGGCGCGGAGCTTTTCAACATCCTGCATAAAACCAAATGTTCGAGCCCGGGCGACCTCACGTGGAAATGAGGTCATGGCAAAATCAATACGGACCTGCTGAGGTGTCTGCTCAATCACGGGATGACAAAAAGCAATAGTAAAATCCAGACGAAACCCGTCAAATGGGGCAATCTCGACCCATTTACCTGCCTCCTCTATCCGGACATGTTTTTTAATTCGAATAAAACGCTTCGGAACAACCTGTTCCACAATACCTGCAGACTGAATTAGGAATACAAATGGGGTTGCACTTCCATCCATTATCGGAACTTCAGGTCCAGATACATCCACATAGACATTATCGATACCAAGCCCGGAAAATGCGGCCATTAGATGCTCGACTGTCGCTACCCGTGCCCCCATATGCTCAATGGTGGAACATAAGCGGGTATCCCCTACCGAGTTTGCAGTGGCCTTGATGCGAGGTAAATGGGCCAGATCAGTACGACAGAAGATAATGCCTGTATTTGGCGCAGCGGGACGCAGAGTTACCAGAACCTTATTCCCTGTATGCAACCCAATGCCCGTAGCACTGACAGTTGTTTTCAATGTGCGCTGCTTTATCATTGCAAACTCCTTCACAGCTTAACCCTGGATACAGCCATATATCAGCAGCGAGCAACCCGTTTCCTGCCTATTATATTACGCCCTTCCCATATGGAAAGGGCTCCAAAAATCATTTTCACGCCAAATCAATGCACTAAACGCCGCACAGTATAACATGCACTCGTTGCAATCGCTATAAACGCTGATTTTCAGCTAATCTGCCTGTTTACGCAAAAATGCCGGAATATCAAACATATCTACACCAGATTGCTTAAGTGCCTCAACCTGTTGACCGCGTTTCCGACGAATCACAGCAGGCTGATCACCACTTCCAACAAGTTGATCTGCAACAGCCATATTGTCAGTCCCTGTCTTAATTATTGTCAGTGGTTTACTCTGACTGCGGGCCAAAGGTGACCCAAGGCCTGTAGCTACCATTGTTACACGCAAAGTGTCACCCATATTGTCATCAATCACATTACCAACAAATACCTGAACTTCATCAGCAGTAAATCCTTTAATGATCCCCATTACATCATAAACCTCTTTAATCTTGATGGATGAACTTGCAGTCACATTAACCAGCACTCCCCTAGCCCCAGACAAATTGACATCTTCAAGCAAAGGGCTTGCAGCAGCCTGCTCAGCTGCAATCTTGGCACGCTGGGGCCCGGATGCAGTTGCTGAACCCATCATTGCCATACCCATTTCAGACATAACGGCCCGCACATCAGCAAAATCTACATTCACAAGTCCTGGACAATTGATAACTTCAGCTATACCTCCAACCGCACCATGCAGTACATTATTTGCTGCCCTGTAAGCATCAAGAAGTGTGATGTCATCACCAAGAACCTGCATAAGCTTTTCATTTGGAACAACAATCAGTGAATCGACATGATTTGCTAGTGCCTCAATGCCAATCTGGGCAATTTTTGAACGTTTTCCTTCAAACATGAATGGTTTTGTGACAACTGCGACCGTCAAAATCCCCAGTTCCTTGGCAACTTCCGCAATTACAGGGGCTGCCCCTGTTCCTGTCCCACCCCCCATACCAGCAGTTACGAACAACATATCCGCACCTTCAATTAACTCTATTATCCGATCTTTGTCTTCCAGTGCCGCATTCCGCCCCACCTCTGGATTAGCTCCAGCACCAAGTCCACGGGTCAGATTTGCTCCTAACTGCAACTGCACTCCTGCGCTCGACTGCTTTAATGCTTGAGCATCAGTATTGGCCACAATAAACTCAACGCCCGCAACACCTTGATTAATCATATGCTCAACAGCATTTCCGCCGCATCCGCCCACACCCACAACCTTAATGACTGCTTCTTGCATTTCCGTGCGTAAAATTTCGAACATGATAATCTCCTCGTTTTTACCGCTACCCCATTACAAAAATATATTGCCACCCGTTTCAGAAATTCCCTTGAAACCAACTCTTCATGCGTTCAAATATCTGCTTTACTGAAGAAATTTTAATGTTTTCAATATGAAACCTTCCCTGTTGTTCGGAACCTGCCAACACCAGACCTACTGCAGTTGCATACCTTGGATTTCGCACCACTTCAGCCAACCCCCCTATATACTGGGGCAATCCTAATCTAACGGGCATATGAAAGACCTCCTCGCCAAGTTCAACCATACCCTGCATACAACTGCTTCCCCCGGTCAGCACGATCCCCGAAGATAAAAGCTCTTCATAACCACTGCGACGCAATTCTGTCTGGACCAGCGAAAAAAGCTCCTCAACCCTCGGCTCAATCACTTCAGCCAGTGTCTGGCGTGATAATTGACGCGACTCGCGTTCCCCAACACCCGGGACTTCAACAATTTCATTGGCACTGGCCATTTGACGTAATGCACAACCATATTCACGTTTTATATCTTCTGCATCCTTTGTTGGCGTCCTAAGTGCCATGGCTATATCATTGGTCACCTGGTCACCAGCAATTGGAATCACGGCAGTATGTCTAATGGCACCATGGGTATATACGGCAATATCGGTTGTTCCACCCCCTATATCTACAAGGCATACACCCAAATCCTTTTCATCTTCTGTTAGTACAGATTGACTTGAAGCTAATGGCTGTAAAATCAGATCTGCAACCTCAAGACCACATCTCATAACACATTTGATGATGTTCTGAACTGATGAAACAGCGCCCGTAACAATATGGGTCTTGACTTCCAGCCTGACACCACTCATACCTAACGGCTCGCGCACATCCTCCTGCCCGTCAATTATGAATTCCTGTGTAAGGATATGCAGAATCTGCTGGTCCATCGGAATGGATATTGCCCTTGCCGTTTCAATTACCCGATCTACATCTGCTTGACTTACTTCCTTATCTTTAATTGCCACCATTCCATGAGAATTAATGCTTTTAATATGGCTACCTGCAATTCCGGTATAAACTTTACGGATCTTGCAATCGGCCATTAGCTCAGCCTCTTCCAGTGCTCTCTGGATTGCGCCGACTGTTGACTCAATATTAACCACAACCCCTTTTTTCAGGCCTCTTGATGCATGGCTTCCCATACCAATAATTTCTAGCCTGCCGTCTTCATATACTTCTGCAACAATTGCGACAATCTTGGAAGTTCCGATATCCAGGCCAACAACAAGATTTTTTTGATCCTTCACCTTACCCATTTTTTTTCTCCAATGCCGCATTATGCGCAACAGCTTGTTTTTTAACGCTTGCAGGTAGACGCATGGCAAATCCATTCGAATACCGTAAATCGACATCAGAAGGCATTACTGGCAATTTGCCGACGGTTTGTGAATAAACATCTACAAATCTCTGTAATCTTTGTTCATCAGCCTGTTCGCCCAGTTTAATCAGCAGTCCATTCCCAAGAACTATTTCCCATGACATTCTCTGGCTAAGATCCAGTACATGCACCTTAAACCCTAATGGACTCAATATCCGGTTATATTCAGCATAGTGCTGCAGCATGATTGATACACTATCTTTAGGCCCATTAAATATGGGCAAGAAAGCATTCGAAGCTGCTGAAAAAATCTTCCCACTGCTATCAACCAGCCCATCACTTCCCCAACGCGCGAAGATATCATGCTCAGCCACAACGATATTCACCGCTTCTGGCCATGCACGACTTACACTGACCTTGTCTACCCAAGGTAATTTTACAAATCCATCACGCAACCGATCTATATCCAGGGTTAGCAGATTCCCACGCAGATCCTTTGTAATAACAAGCTGTAATTGCTCACGGGTCAAATGCTGCAGATTCCCAGAAATTCGCACCTTATGGATAGCAAATATCGGCATATCAGGTATTTTTAAAGTTAAGGAAAAGGCAATTACACCAATAGCCAGCATCATAAGAATGTTGGCTACTGTTATCTGAATACGGGGTTCAACCCACATGGGCCTTCTCCAGAATTTCAAGAACCAACCGATCAAACCCAATACCAGCCTGACGCGCTGCCATAGGCACTAGACTGTGATCAGTCATTCCAGGAATTGTATTCATTTCAAGAAAATATGGATTTCCGGCCTCATCAAGCATAACATCCGCCCGGCCCCAACCTTGACAGCCCAAAACATCAAAGGCTTTAAGTGCCAACACCTGAATTTCTTTTTCTAACCTGGCATCCAATCCACAAGGGCAAATATATCGTGTGCTATCTGCCAGATATTTAGCCTCATAATCATAAAAATTACGTGACGTTTCCAAACGAATCAAAGGCAGGGCACGATGATTAACTATGGCCACAGTCAGTTCCATACCTGATATAAAACGTTCTGCCATCACCTGCTTGTCCCGCTCATAAGCCTTGCGCCAAGCCATTTCAAAATCTTCCAGTCGCTCAACTTTGCTCATGCCGATACTCGAACCTTCCCGAATCGGTTTAACCATAAGCGGCAATCCAAGCTGGGTAGCACGCTTTTCCCAATCAGTATCCTCATCCAGCATTACATGCTCGGCTACTGGAATTCCTTCTGCACGCCAGAGAATCTTAGTGCGCCATTTGTCCATCGCAAGAGCTGAAGCACAAACCCCACTCCCGGTATAAGGAATGTTAAGCAGTTCCAGAACCCCTTGTATGCACCCATCCTCACCATACCTTCCGTGCAAACAGATAAATACCCGTTCAAACTCAGCCTGTGCCAATTCAGCAACAGTTTGTTCTGCGGGATCAAACTGGTGAACGTCAACACCCGAACGCAATAGCGCATCAAACACCATACGGCCACTTTTCAAGGAGACTTCCCGTTCACTTGAACTTCCCCCGAACAAAACCCCGACCTTGCCAAAGCTTGCTACAGAATTATTCGTCTTCATCTTGTCCTAACCCCAATAATTCTGACTTCTCGAACAAGTTTTATACCAAACCGGTTCAATACTGCCTCTTCCATTGCTTCGATTACTGCCTCAATATCAGTTGCTGAAGCGCCACCTGTATTAATGATAAAATTTGCATGCTTATGGGAAACTTGTGCTCCTCCAATCCTAAATCCCTTCAGTCCACTTTCCTCTATTAAACGTGCGGCATAATCTCCTGGCGGGTTACGGAACACACTGCCGGAATTTGGCCAATCAAGGGGCTGGCTTTTAAGCCGGCTGGTCATTAGTGTTCGGATTTCTTCACGAACAAGCTCCGGATCAGTTTTTACAAAAACTAGACTCGCTCCAACAAACCATTCCTCCACCTCTAATTTCGATCTGACAGACCGATAGCACACTTCAAAATCTTCAGGATTTCTGCGTTGTATTACACCCTGCCGGTTAATCGTATGAACCTCATCAACAAAGTTCCATGTCTGACTTCCAAAACAGCCGGCATTCATGGCCAAGGCACCTCCAATAGTTCCTGGTATGCCAGCGAGAAAAGTCCCGCCAGCCAGACCATGTTTTGCACAAAACCTTGCTACTTTTGGACTCGCTGCGCCCGCCTGGGCATATACCACTTCATGTCCTGGCAAATCGCCTGGTATTTTTTTAATTTCACCAATTCCCGGGTGCATGAATACAATCGTTGCATCCAGTCCTCCATCTCTCACAAGAAGATTACTCCCAAGCCCTACCAGCCAAACGGGCTCATCTACCGGGAGTTTGGCCATAAACATGGACAAATCATCCAAATCCGCAGGTGTATATGCAACTCGCGCCACGCCACCCGCACGCCAACTTACATAACGTGACATGGAAACATTTTGCTCAAGGCCACCTCGCAACCCTTCTTCAACCATTAATGACCCCCGCCACACGGGCTGCGGTATGCCCAATAGAACCCGCGCCCATCGTCAGAACAATGTCTCCACCCCGAACAACCTGTAAAATTTCCTTTGGCAATCTATCTATTTCTTCAATAAAAATTGGTTCAAGCCTACCCGCAACCCGAATTGCCCTTGCAAGTGCACGTCCATCAGCAGCAACAATTGGTTTTTCACCTGCGGCGTACACTTCAACCAGCAATAAAACATCTACGGTGGACAAAACTCGCACAAAATCTTCAAACAAATCTCTCGTTCTCGTGTATCGATGAGGTTGAAAAGCAAGAACAAGTCTCCTCCCAGGAAACGCCGCTCTAGCTGCTGCAATCGTTGCCGCCATCTCTACTGGGTGATGGCCATAATCATCAACTAGGGTGAATTTCCCATTTCCAAAATCTACCTCTTCATACCGTTGGAAACGCCTTGCCACTCCACCAAATGAGGCTAATGCCCTGCCAATAGCCTCATCATCGATACCAACTTCCTGAGCCACGCAAATGGCAGCAAGGGCATTGGACACATTGTGAAGCCCAGGCAAATTCAAGCTGACCTCCATTGGTGCGCGTCCAATCCGTGACGAACGTCGAACTGTAAATCGCATCCGCCCACCTTCATGACGAATATTCACCGCCTGCACTTCTACACCCTCTTCTAGTCCATAGGTCATGATTGGACGAGATACCAATGGAATAATCCCGCGCAACTGGATGTCATCGCCACAAAGAATAGCCAAACCGTAAAATGGAAGATGGGTTAGAAAATCAACAAATGCCTGTTTAAGCCTATTCATGTCATGGCCATACGTATCCATGTGATCGGCGTCAATATTTGTGACTACCGCCAACTCAGGATTAAGATGCAAAAACGAGGCGTCTGATTCATCCGCCTCGGCAACCAGAAATTCACCTGCTCCTAGGCGGGCATTTGCACCAGCCTGATTTAAACGCCCCCCAATAACGAAGGTGGGATCAAGCCCACCTTCTGCAAGCACACTCGCCACAAGACTAGTAGTGGTTGTCTTGCCATGCGTACCAGCAATCGCAATTCCTCTTCTGAAACGCATGATTTCTGCAAGCATCTGTGCTCGTGGGACTACCGGAATCTGAGCATTTCTAGCTGCTACAATTTCTGGATTTTGATCATCAACAGCAGTTGATACCACCACGACATCCGCCTCTGACACATGTTCTGCAGCATGCCCCCGAAACACCCTTACTCCCAGACTGCTCAGATGCCGGGTGGAGAGACTATCAACAAGATCAGACCCCGAGACTTCAAATCCAAGGTTAATAATAACTTCAGCGATTCCACTCATACCGGCGCCGCCGATGCCCACAAAATGGACCCGTCTGACCTTATGCCTCACGCGTTAGCCTCTTCAGCAAGTTTTTTGCAAACTGTAATGACATGGCTAACTGCATCTGGCATTGCCAATCCTTTTGCCTGTACAGCCATTTTCATCAAATCCTCACGTTTCATGGATGAAATAAGATTTGCAAGTCTTTGAGGAGTTAGCTGATCCTGAACAAATAGCAAGGCTCCTCCAGCGTCTACCAGATAGTGGGCATTTACAGTCTGGTGATCATCTACCGCATGCGGATAAGGAACGAGCACACTGGCAACGCCTGCACCTGCCAACTCAGCAACTGTCAGTGCCCCTGCACGGCAGATCACCAGATCCGCCTCAGCATAAGCATCTGCCATATTCCCGATGAAAGAATTAACTTCTGCCTTAACACCTGATTCTGCATAGGCCTGCTTTACTCCATCACAATCATTCTTCCCGGTCTGATGGAGTATCTCAGGTCTTTCATTTTCCTTAAGCAAGGCCACAGTTTTAGGGATAACCTCATTCAGCACTCGTGCACCCAGGCTTCCCCCTATAACCAGAACTTTTAAAGGACCCGATCTGGAACCATATCGGTTTTCAGGTGGCTTTAAAGCCAGAATTTCCCCTCTTACTGGATTCCCCGTAATTTCAACCCGCGCATTCCTTCCCTTCAAAGCCCCGGGATAGCCGAGCAGAATCTTATCTGCCCATAGTGAACATACCCGGTTAACCATACCGGCAATGGCATTCTGTTCGTGTAAAACCAGTGGACGTCGCAATAACAGTGCGGCGAGTGCCCCAGGAAATGAAATATATCCACCCATTCCCAAAATAACATCCGGTCTTTCACGGAAAATCAGGTTTATGCATATCCCCAACGCCATTACAAGCCGCCATGGAAACATAAGCAGATATATCAAGTTTTTGCCGCGCAATCCTGTAAACCTAATCCAGGTAACCGGATAACCCGCAGCTGGCACAAGTTTTGCCTCAATTCCATTAAGGCTCCCAACCCAAATTACTTTCCAGCCACACTTGCTTATCCCATCTGCAATTGCAAGCGCTGGAAACACATGTCCTCCAGTGCCTCCTGACAGGACAAGAAGCGTTCGTCCGTTCATAGTTTGTACCCTTTAAGTGTCATGCGATTTTCCCAATCCACACGCATAACCAATCCTAAGGCGATACAGTTTGTAACAATTCCACTTCCTCCATAACTCAGCAGGGGCAATGTCAACCCTTTTGTCGGCAGCAATCCCATGTTGACGCCCATATTGATTATTGTCTGAACAGCAATCCAGACCCCTGTTCCATATGTAACAAGTGCCCCATAATACTTTTCGAGCTGCACTGCAGTCCTTGCTATGCGGAAGATCCTCAGGATAAGCCAGACAAACAGGCAAATCACAACCATGACCCCAACAAAACCAAGTTCCTCTGCAATGACTGCGAGTAGAAAGTCAGTGTGCGCTTCAGGCAGATAAAATAATTTTTCTATACTTCCCCCGAGCCCTACACCGAACCATCCACCTCGACCAAATGCGATAAGGGCATGAGTGAGTTGGTAACCCGCCCCAAAAGGATTTCGCCAAGGGTGCATAAATCCTATAATCCGTTCCAACCTATATGGAGAAATCAGGATTAGCCCTATAAATCCTGCACAGAACAGGCCAATAAGGGCCGAAAACTGCCTTCCATTAACACCACCGAGAAACAGGATCGCCATGGAAATGGTAGTAATATCTGCAAATGCTCCAAAATCCGGCTCCTGCAGCAACAGAAACCCAATCATGAGCATGACGATTAACATTGGCAAAAACCCACGCCGAAATGACTCAATAATTCCTGCCTTCCGTACTGTATAGTCTGCTGCATACAAAACTGCAAAGAGTTTCATGAATTCAGATGGTTGCAATGAAAATATAACTAAAGGTATCCAGCGACGACTACCATTCACTTGTTTGCCAATATGTGGAATCAGGACAATGATCAAAAGAATGACACCCGCAATAAAAAGTTTGGGTGACCAGGCCTGCCAGATTTTCATCGGTATACGAAAGGCACCATATCCAGCCGAGAATCCAATTCCAAGATAAATAGCTTGGTGAATAAGGAAATAATAGGAATGGAATAGTGAGTGGGTTTGAAGGTCTGCAATGGCAATTGACGCAGAGTAAACCATAACCAGCCCAAATGCCAGCATCAGCAGACCAACCCAGAGCAAAGATTGATCATAGTCCGCTTGAAGGTAATCCCGCCTGTCATGGCTAGTCATGACACCCCCTCTTTTCCAATTTTCCAATCGCTGCTTTAAAGACTTCGGCACGATGAACATAATTGCGGAACATGTCAAAACTGGCACAGGCAGGTGACAACAGCACTGTATCTCCTTGCCGGGCCAGGCTGAAGGCCCTTTGTACCGCTTCTTCCATTTGTGATGCGTAAGATATGGGAATAGTGATTCCCGATAAAGCATGTTCTATAGCAGGCGCGTCCTGGCCCATTAACACAACAGCTCGGGCATGACTTTCAATCGCATCTTTCAGGGGTGTAAAATCCTGGCCCTTACCATCTCCGCCCGCAATCAGCACGGCAGGGGAGGATAAGCCATTTAAGGCTGCAATCGTTGCCCCTACATTCGTACCCTTTGAGTCATCTATGAAAGCGATGCCATTAATCCTATCCACTTCCATCATTCGGTGTGGCAATCCCTTAAATGATGAAAGTGCTGATAACAGCGGTTGGCGATCAAGGCCGACTGATTCACACAATGCAAGAGCTGCCATAATATTTGCAGCATTATGCAAACCTAATAATGGCAGGGAAGCTAAAGGCAGAACCAGTTCTTCACCGCATACCAAATACCGTTTTTTTTCAAGGCTTCTGAGTCCATAATCTTCTTTGCTGTGAGGTTCATCCAACCCAAAGGTCACGATCTTTCGACCAACCAAAGCCATTGCTGTGCTGTATGTATCATCACGATTAAGCACTTGCGCCCCATGGCCATTAAATATTCTGGATTTAGCTGCCGCATAGTTTCCCATTCCACGATAACGATCCATGTGATCCTGTGTAAGATTCAAAACTGTAGCCGCAGCTGCATCCAGACTAAAAGTTGTCTCAAGTTGAAAGCTTGATAGTTCAAGCACGATAGCTTCTGCTGATGCAACGGATCCATCGCCAACCGCATCCAGTACTGGCAAACCAATATTTCCTGCAACAATCGTTTTCAGTCCAGATCCACGGCACATGGCTCCCACAAGCTCTGTTACAGTACTTTTTCCATTTGCTCCGGTTATTGCAATAACAATGGGGCGCGCTGGCATCAAATAAAGAATTCTTGCAAAAATTTCTATATCTCCGAATACTGGGATACCTGCTTTCATGGCCGCAGCAATTGCAGGTTCTGCAAGGGAGATGCCTGGACTAACCACAAGAGCATCGGATTCAAGGAATTCCTTGACATCAAAGCTTCCTGTCTTAAGGGGAATACCGGGAAACTCCTTGCACAACTCACCTGCATGTGGGGGGGATACCCTGCTGTCCTGTACAAATACCTTCGCACCCTGTGCGGCAAGGAATCTTACGCAGGACATACCTGTATCTCCAAGACCCGCCACTACAACAGTCTGGTTTGCGAACAAGTTTATGGATTCCAAATTTCCCCGCATCAGTTACCTCAGTTTCAATGTGCTAAGTCCAACAAGCACAAGCATCATAGTAATAATCCAGAAGCGCACCACAACCTGTGTCTCTTTCCAGCCTTTCAATTCATAGTGATGATGCAGCGGCGCCATCCTGAAGATACGACGTCCAGTCAGCTTGAATGAACCGACTTGAAGCATGACCGACAGGGTCTCCATGACAAAAACCCCTCCCATGATAAAGAGCACAATTTCCTGACGCACGATGACAGCGATAACTCCAAGTGCGGCACCTAGTGCCAATGCACCCACATCTCCCATGAACACTTCAGCCGGATAGGCGTTAAACCACAAAAACCCTAATCCCGCCCCGGCAATTGAAGCAGCAAATACACTCAATTCGCCAGCCCCGGGGATATAGGGCAAATCAAGATAATGTGAAAAAACACTGTTCCCTGCGACATAAGCAAACAAGGCCAGTGCTGAAGCCACAAGAACAGTTGGCATAATGGCAAGACCATCCAGTCCATCCGTAAGATTTACTGCGTTACTTGAACCCACGATGACAAAATACGTCAGGACTACATATGCCGTAGCGCTCATAGGTAATATCATGTGTTTGAAAAAGGGGACTATCAGTTCAGTTTGTGCAGGTAACCTGGCGGACCAGGCCAGATACACAGCTACAGACAAACCAACAACAGACTGCCATAAATATTTTTGTCGGGCCGACAATCCTCTCGGATTTCGTTGTACCACTTTTCGGTAGTCATCAACCCAACCTATTACACCAAATCCCAATGTGGTATAAAGCACTACCCAAACATATGGGTTTTTCAGGTCAGCCCACAAAATGGTGGAAAGGCTGATTGCTACAAGCATGAGAGCCCCGCCCATCGTTGGTGTTCCGGCTTTCTTAAGATGGGACTGCGGCCCATCGTCCCGCACCGCCTGACCTATTTTCATTACAGTCAGCTTTCGAATCATGCCCGGCCCTACAATAAATGAAATGACCAAGGCTGTAAGCGTTGCCAACATGGCTCGAAGTGTTATGTAATCAAATACATGAAAAGTCCGTATGCTATGTGCAAGCCACTGGGCCAAGATTAAAAGCATGTATCTCCCCTAAAGCCGTCAACATTTTCCACTGCTTCGAGTGCATGAACGACTCGTTCCATTTTCATGAATCGAGAACCTTTAATCAGAAGCGTAGTATTTTTATCAATCTGCTTCCTGATATGCTCAACCAACTCGGCTTGATCATCAAAATGTTTACCTTCCCCCTTAAAACTCTGCAATGCCTGCAGACTGTAATGGCCAACCGTATACAGAGCATCGATTCCAGCATCACGGGTTAAATCACCAATATATGAATGCAATCCGGCCGTCTTTTCACCCAACTCTCCCATATCACCTAATATAAAAATTTTACGGCCCGGCTGCCTGGCTAAAACATCAATAGCCACCCGCACCGAATCGGGGTTGGCGTTATAACTATCATCCAGAAGCAATGCCCCATTCTGCCCGGATTTGATTTGCAAACGTCCGCTTACCCCGACAAAACCTTCCAGCCCGTTTCTGATTGCGTCTATTCCTATCCCTGCCGCCAATGCTGCTGCAGTCGCAGCAATAGCATTACGTACATTATGCTCACCGGGTACGTTAAGCCTGACATCCAATGCAGCATGGTCTGGTAACAATAAGGTAATACGTGATGAAACCGCCTCAAGAACATATCTGGCACGAATATCACCGTGGCTAATCCCAAAAGTCAAAATTTCCCTTGGCTTCGCCAATTGACACCATAGAGGAAAAAACCTGTCATCCGCGTTGATGACTGCAATCCCTGCGGAACCAAGCCCCTCATAAATTTCTCCTTTTGCCCGGGCTACTGCTTCAACGGTACCCAGACCCTCAAGATGAGCATTTTGTGCGTTATTAACCAAGGCAACATCAGGCATGGCAATTCCAGAGAGATAACGAATTTCACCAGAATGGTTCATACCCATTTCCAGCACGGCCATACGATGGAATGACCTTACCTGTAACAATGTTAATGGCAACCCGATTTCATTATTGAAATTGCCTCGCGTAGATAGCACTTGATTATTGCCCCATTCAGCCGCAGCAATTGCAGAAAGCATTTCCTTGACTGTCGTCTTACCATTGCTACCCGTTATGGCTACAACCGGCATACCACATCTTTTTCTCCAGACTTGAGCGAGTTGACCCAATGCAGAACGAGTATCCTTGACAAGAAGATATGGAATTTCAGATCCTGTTTCCCGGCTAAGCATCGCTGCTGATGCCCCATGATGAAATGCTGCCGAAATAAATTCATGTCCATCGAAATTGGGCCCTTGCAATGCAACAAACAACTCTCCCGGTTTTATGCTGCGGCTGTCAGTTGACACACCACACACATAAGCCTGGCCATGAGCCTTTGCTCCCAGTGCACTTGCAATTTCCCTTATCTCAAACATCCTTTTTTCCATCCCGTCTACGGCACCATGCAATCATAGCTTCATGAGCCTTCTCTACATCACTGAACGGAAAACGCTCCCCATTTTTTTCCAATATCACTTCATGTCCCTTACCCGCAAGCAGTACCACATCTGCCGCCTTAGCCTTTTCTAGCGCAAGCTGTATGGCTTGACCCCTGTCTTTCTCAACAAAACACTGTTTTTTCATCCCTTGCAAAATGTCATCAATAATGTCCTCAACCCGCTCATATCTGGAGTTGTCTTCTGTTAGAACAACCATATCAGCCCAACGCTCAGCAATTTCACCCATTAACGCCCGCTTACCCTTGTCGCGCCCTCCTCCACATCCAAATACACATATCAAATGCCCGCCCTGGGGAAGGGTTTCTCGAAGGGTTTCCAACACTTTCCCCAAAGCATCAGGAGTATGTGCATAATCCACAATGACTTTAGGCATACCCTCCCCGCCCAGTTTCTGAAATCGTCCAGTCACAGGCTGTAGGGCATATACCTGCTTAACAACAGCCTCGAGAGGAACATCTGAAACCAGAAGCACACCGATAATTCCGAGCAGATTGCTTGCATTGAACCGTCCAACAAGCTCACTGGCAATTTCAGCCTGTCCCCACGGTGTCTCTAACTTCATTCTGATTCCCTGCAAACCCATTTCGACTACATTTCCACGAATATCCGCGTCCCCAAATCCATAAGTCAAAACCTGGGCACCTTTAACTGAATCCTGCATGTTTTGAGAATAAGGATCATCCGCATTGATAATCGCAAATCTCAATCCTTTCCAGCCGAACAAGCTGGCTTTTGCCGCTGCATAAGCTTCCATGCTTCCGTGGAAATCAAGATGGTCCCTCGACAGATTGGTAAATAAGGCAACATCAAATTCCACACCATTTACCCTGCCTTGTACCAAACCATGGGAGGATACTTCCATTGCGACTGCTGATGCGCCGTGAGCGAGATATTCCTTAAGCAGGCCATGTAACAGCAAAACATCAGGCGTTGTATTCTGGGTAGGTAGCAGATGTTCAGAAAAACCATTGCCTAAAGTTCCAATGATCGCACAGGGACGACCATAGTTGCTCAATGCTTTAGCTATCCAATGACTGCTACTGGTCTTGCCATTTGTACCTGTAATTCCGATACAGTACAATTCACGTGAAGGATAACCGTACACACACGAGGCTATTTCTCCCGCCTGTTGCCTTAAATTCCTGATCCCCAGATTCGGCACCTTCCATTCTTCCGGCCATTCATATCCATTACGTTCCCAAAGAACATTTGCCGCACCTTTTGCAATTGCTTGTTCTATATAATTACGTCCATCCTGTGTTCCGCCTGGATAAGCAACAAAAGTATCTCCGGGCAACACTCTCCTGCTATCCATTTCCAACCGACAAATGGAGCCCAATTCAGCAGCCAGGATCTCCCTGTCAACGACTGGCTGCATGATTTTTCTCCTGTGCGAGTGAATTGCCGTTTCCGGAAGAAACAGTCTCATTTTGTGGTTTCGCTATAATCTGGTTCGGTGCATCCGGTGGAACATCAAGCATTCGTAGCGCATCCACCATAACCCCACGAAAAACCGGCCCTGCAACCTCAGCACCATAGTAATTTCCATTTTTCGCATATGGATCATGAATGGTGACAGCAATAATGAATTTTGGATTTGAGGCGGGGGCAAAGCCAACAAACGATGCATAATAATGATTATTGGCATAACTTCCGTTAATCGCCTGATGTGCAGTTCCCGTTTTACCTGCAATGCGATACCCTGGGATAGCCACGTTAGGTGCAGTACCCCCGGGTTCAGTCACCATTTCCATCATGTGCCGTACTTCTGATGCGATCTTGGAAGAAATAATCCGCTGGCCTACAGGAGGATCAGTCCGTTTTATTATACTGACGGGCAAAAGCACCCCTCCATTTGTAAAAATGGTATAAGCCCGGGCCAGTTGCAAAAGAGACACGCTCACACCATTACCATATGACATGGTTGCTTGATTGATTGGCCGCCAATCCGCCCATGGATGCAAATCTCCTGCGACTTCTCCTGGAAGCCCGCTACCAGGAACTTCACCAAACCCGACCGAATGATAAAGTTTCCACATGACTTCCGGCTTAAGCATCAAAGCAATTTTTGAAGCACCTACATTACTTGAATACTTAATCACCTGGCTCACTGTAATCAACCCTTTCGGGTCTGCATCATGAATTACCCTGCCCTCTACCGTCCAATAACCCGGTGCTGTCTGAATTAAGGTCTGCGGGGTAATCTTGCCGGCTTTAAGAGCTGCAGAAATAAGAAAAGGCTTCATTACGGAACCGGGCTCAAACGAGTCCGTAACTGCCCTGTCACGTGTGTTGCCCGGTATGAGATTTTCACGATTATTCGGGTTAAATGTAGGAATGTTAGCCAAAGCAAGGATTTCACCAGTTCTTGCATCAAGCATAACAATGGAACCTGAACTAGCCTTACTTTGCTCAACCCCTTTAGCCAACTCCCTAAAAGCAAGGTACTGCAAGCGACGATCAATGCTTAAAGACAAGTCATGGCCCTGTATTGGTGCCTTGAGCGTTGCTGCATCTTCAATAATCTGACCTCGATTATCCTTGATGACCAACTGGGAACCGGGTATGCCCGCTAACCATTTCTGGTAGGCAAGCTCTACCCCTTCTTGTCCAGCATCATTAATATTAGTAAAGCCAATCACGTGCGCAATCATCTCGCCAGCGGGATAAAACCGCTTGTACTCCTGCTGCAAAAATACACCAGGTATATTCAATGCCTTCACCGCCTTGGCTTGCACAGGTGGGATTTGCCTTTTGAGATAAATAAAATCTCGCTTGGCATACAACTTTTCCTTTAACTCCTTACCTGACAAATCAAGCAGCTTTTTCAGCTGATCAAATTGATCCTGACTTATATGGACATCCTGAGGTGATGCCGCTATAGATTCCATTGGAGTACTAATAGCTAATGGCTCCCCATATCGATCTGTAATCATTCCGCGATGAGCAGGAAGCTGGATAACACGCTCAATGCGGCTATCGCCTTGCGCCTGCAGGAATCCGGTATTGATTACCTGCAAAAAAAACGAACGTCCTGCCAAAACTACAAAACCCATCAGCAAAAGCAGCAGTAACATCCGTGAACGCCAAGCTGGAAACCGGATAACCTGGGTTTTCCTATTCATTCCTATTCCTGTTTACTACCCTTACCTGCCAACACGATTTCAACATCTTTCGACTCAGGTAACTTCATGTGCAATGCTACCGTTGCAATCTGCTGTATGCGCGAATGCATAGCCCAGGTACTTTCCTCAAGCTCAAGCTGCCCCCATTTAACATCCATCTTCCTGGCCATTGCTTGCTCATGTTGCAGAGAAATAAATGCCAGCCTTTCCTTATTCTGAGCGGTAATAACAGATAAAGCGCAAACGATCAAAGAAAACAAAAGCAAGAGATTCAGGCGGCCAGACATGGTTCATCCGTTCGTTCTGCTACCCGCAGCACTGCACTTCTCGCCCGCGGATTTACAGCAATCTCTGCCCTATCAGGAAACAGGGCATGCCCAACCGGACGCATTCTCGAAGGACTGATCTGATTCGCCTTGACAGGTAACCGTTCAGGATATCGATCAGTTTTATACTGGCTAGCAATAAATTTTTTGACGCGTCTATCTTCCAGAGAATGGAAACTAATTACGACCAACCTGCCTCCAGGTACTAGTATGCGCATTGAAGCCTCAAGAACCTTATCCAACTCTTCCAGTTCGTGATTGACATGCATCCGTACCGCCTGAAAAGTCCGCGTAGCAGGGTGTTTATGGGGTTCACGAACAGGCAAAGTAGCCTTGACGAGCTCAGCGAGCTGAAGTGTGCGGGTAATGGGTACGTCTTTTCGTGTCCTGACAATCGCTCGTGCAATTCTCTTATGAAAACGTTCTTCTCCAAGTTCACGAATGACTGTCGACAACTCATCCTCACTAGCTGAGTTTATCCATTCGAGGGCGCTTTGCCCTTGGGTTGTATCCATTCGCATATCCAAATGCCCATCCTTCTGAAAACTGAAACCCCGCCCTGCTTCTTCAAGTTGAGGCGATGAAACGCCAAGATCGAGTAGCAGCCCATCAATTAATGACAACCCAAAATCTGCCAATACAGATTCAATCCGTGAGAAGGGTGCATGTACAAAGCAAAACCTCTCGTCTTTTATTCGTTCTGCAGTCTCTATCGCGCCCACATCCCGATCCAGGGCAATAAGCCTTCCTTTTTGATTCAAGCACCTCAGAATGGCTTTGCTGTGCCCCCCCCTTCCAAATGTTGCATCAACATAGATCCCTTCTGGCTTAATATTCAAGGCCTGCACTGCTGCAGCAAGCATTACGCTTGCGTGCTGCAAATTTTCACTCACAATGCAAAACTCCCCAACTCAGAAGGCCAGCCTCCACCTTGTGGAATAGCCAAAGCCGCATCACGTTGCGCAATCCAGCATTCTTCATCCCACAATTCAAACTTACGCCCTTGCCCAACCAGCACTAATCTCTTGGAAAGTCCCGCAAATTCCCTCAATGGTCCTGAAATCAGGATTCTTCCAGTTGCATCCATTTCAACGTCTTCGGCATAACCAACAATCAATCGCTGAAGGTTACGCACCTGAGAATTGAGACTTGGCATGTTCATGATTTGTTCCTGAATTGGTTCCCATTCAGGTAACGGGTAAAGAAGCAAGCATTTAGCTGGATCTGCTGTCACGACCAACTTCCCGTCGGCACGTTCCAACAGGGCATCACGATGTTTGGCTGGCACAGCCAGCCGACCTTTCACATCAAGATTAAGCGTCGTTACGCCTCGGAACATCCTTCTCCCCTTAATTTCCACACTATCTTTAAAATTCCCACTTTATTAGATATTTTTCCCACATTCCTCCACGCATCCCCACTATATTAAAATCATCGCACAGGGTCAAGAAATATGAATGGATTTTTATGTTTTTTTTGTTTTTGGGACAAACACTTACCCAAACAATATAAAAATAGTTTGACAGAAACATTTATAAATAATGAGATAGAACCGAAAGTGAATTCCAAACTTCAACTTGAAAACTGGAAATGGCTTTAATGCAGACTTAAGCATGAATCAATAAAACACTTGGCCTTGGCTGGGGAAGATTGATGAGCATAGGGATAAGTTCATGATTGCTAAATGAAACAAAGCGGAATCAAGATAAAACATGGGCAACAAAATAAAAGCAAGCAGACCGATAAGCCGGGTTCTGTCTAGGACAGTCATTTATCTTGGCGCCCAGTTACCTGCACGCTCTAGCAACCTACCCGAGAACAGCGCGAGCCACGCTTTTGCCCTCTGCTTGGTCTTGCTCCGAATGGGGTTTACCCTGCCACTAACGTTACCGTCAGCGCGGTGCGCTCTTACCGCACCTTTTCACCCTTGCCAGGTTTCCCTGGCGGTATATTTTCTGTGGCACTTTCCAGACCTCACGGCCTCCGGTCATTAACCGGCATCCTGCTCTATGGAGCCCGGACTTTCCTCTGTATCCAAAATACAGCGACTGTCTAGCCTACTTGCCAGTTAATTATAGCACGACTACCACTAAAAAAATGGGCATCGGGGCTGACTGCGTGCAACAAACCAACGTAGCACCCTGTATTTATTTTAAAATTAGCATATACTACAAGACATGGCCACGTGAAGATTTTGTGGCTCTGCGCAGCGCCAAGGCAATGACCGAAGGAGGTTTTATGCGACGCAGATTATATTTTATTATCCCCAATGCTTCGCGAACACGCGAAGTAATCAATGAACTCCTGCTTGCACAGATAGAAATCCGCCATATACATGTTCTCGCACACCATGATATGGATATGAGTGGGTTACACGAGGCGTCATTCCTACAAAAAACCGATATAGTCCATGGTGCAGAAATAGGAATGGTAGTTGGAGGTGCTGTTGGTATTCTTGCTGGCGCTATCATGGTTGCCTTCCCTGTTGAAGGTATGAACCTCGAGCTTGGAGCTATCCTGCTAACAGCATTGCTAGGTGCAGTTTTTGGTGCATGGGTTTCAAGTCTTATTGGTATTTCTACACCAAACGTTCGCCTAAAACAATTTGAACCCGCAATCGAGGCAGGTGAACTTCTTCTGATAGTGGATGTACCAAAATCCAGAATCAATGAAATTTCAGAGTATATTTTACTCCATCATCCTGAAGCTAAAAACAGGGGAATGGAACCGACAGTTCCTGCTTTCCCATAAGCATCAAGAAAGAACTTGCCATTGAAGAGCAGTGCCAGCACGAAAAGGGACAATGACATCCTGACCGACAGGCAGCACAGCAGGAACTGGCCGGGTATGCCTTATCAAAGTCAAAGATCCTGAGTTTCGGGGCAGGCCATAAAAATCTGCCCCGAAAAAGCTAGCAAACCCCTCCAGCCTGTCAAGGGCACCCACCGAATCAAAAGCTTCTGCATAGAGCTCAATTGCTGCATGGGCAGTGTATAAGCCCGCACAACCACAATCCTTTTCTTTTGCCGTACGGGTATGGGGGGCGCTATCCGTTCCAAGAAAGAACTTTGGATTACCTGAAGTAGCGGCATCAACTAAAGCCATTCGATGGTTTTCACGCTTGAGTATAGGTAAACAATAATGATGAGGTCTAAAACCACCTGCAAACATAGCGTTTCGATTTAAGATAAGGTGGTGTGCCGTTATTGTTGCAGCAACATTGGATGGTGCCGCCTTAACAAATTCAACCGAATCAAACGTTGTAATATGCTCCAGCACTATTTTCAGACGGGGAAAATGATCAAGAATTTCGGCTAACACGGTTTGCAAAAACACCTTTTCACGATCGAAAACATCTATGTCTGGATCTGTCACTTCTCCATGAAGAAGCAAAGGTAGCCCCAAAATTTGCATCAGTGCCAGAACTGGCTCGATCTTTTTAATACTGGTAACGCCAAAATCAGAATTAGTTGTCGCACCTGCAGGATACAATTTAACTCCATGTACAATTCCAGAGCGATAGGCTTTTTCAACTTCACCTGGTGTAATTTCATCATTAAGGTAAAGTGTCATCAACGGTTCGAAACTTGTTTCATTAGGTAAAACCGCAAGAATCCGCTCACGATAAGCTTTTGCTGCCTCAAGAGTCGTTATTGGTGGATTAAGATTAGGCATGACAATTGCACGCCTAAATCGATAGGCTGTATCAGCCAGAACCGTTGCAAGCATAAGACCATCGCGCAAATGCAAATGCCAGTCATCTGGACGGGTAATGATAAGTTTGTCTGGTATCATTTGAACTGATTATAACGCATCATTGGCCTTATGTGACTGAAGTGCCAGTGCATACAGGTCTTTCTTACGGGCTCCTGTCAACTTTACGGTGAGCAAAACGGCTTGACTTACCGGCATAACGCCAAGCAACACGGTCAAGGTTTCCATGGTTTTGGCATCAATCTCGTTTTTTACAGGCGCCCCATCTACCACCAGAACAAATTCACCTTTTTGACGGTTTGAATCTGAATCTAGCCAGCCCCAGGTTTCACTGAGACTTAAAGCTACTATACTTTCATGAATTTTCGTTAACTCCCTCGCGACAACTATCCTGCGATCACCTAAAATCTGGGCCATATCGCTAATACACTCCATAATACGATGTGGGGCTTCATAAAAAATCAATGGATGTGCAAAATCACTCAAATTTTCAAGCACCTTACGTCGGGCAGACCCCGAAGCCGGCATAAACCCATAAAAAAAGAAACGTGAATCTTCAACTCCAGAAGCGCAAAAGGCTGTTACAGCCGCATTTGGACCAGGAATAGGCACAACAGGAAGTCCTCTTTCCATCGCCATTCGAGCAAACCTGGAACCTGGATCACTTATAGCCGGAGTGCCTGCATCTGTAATATAAGCTACAGACCTCCCTTCCGAAAGTTTATCCAGCAGGACTTTTGCCTGTTGTCGCTCATTATGTTCATGCAAAGCCACCATTCGGGTTACAATTCCATGGTGAGCAAGCAGTCTGGCACTCTTTCTGGTATCTTCAGCAGCAATTAGATCAACTGAACCAAGAACTGAAAGAGCCCGCAAAGTAATATCCGCCAGATTCCCAATGGGTGTTGCCACCAAATATAGGCAGCCACCTTCTACAAACGCCATCAAATTTCCCCATCAATCAAAAAATCACTAAGGCATACCCAATCAGACTGGAAGACAACGTTGATTCAGGTTATTATCGGCAAAACAGCCAATCTGCCGTTATCAAAAAGCCTCCAACAGGAATCATGATGGATATTGAAGAACGCATCAAGCAGCATTTCAATGACAGCGCATCACTCAAAGTAAACGTACGGGATACGTTATCTGGACCTATTGCCCTTGCCGCACATCTTATAGTTGAAACCCTCATGCGAGACGCAAAAATACTTTCCTGTGGAAACGGAGGTTCAGCAGGTGATGCACAACACTTTTCAAGTGAAATGCTCAATCGTTTTGAACAAGAAAGGCCTGGGCTTGCTGCCATGGCCCTGACTACCGACACATCAACCATTACCTCCATTAGCAATGATTACAGTTTTGATCAGATTTTTTCTAAACAGGTAAGGGCATTAGGTCAAAGCCAGGATATATTGCTCGCCATTTCAACCAGTGGAAACTCCAAAAATATCATTGAAGCTATAGGAGCCGCCCATGAAAGAAATATGCGTGTAATTGCCATGACTGGAAGAAAAGGAGGACAAATAGCTGAACTACTTAATGAAAACGATGTCCATCTATGCGTGGCGAGCAATAGCACAGCCAGGATACAGGAAGTGCATCTGCTAATCATTCATTGCCTTTGTGACGCTATTGATTGCGAATTACTAGGATCCTGAATCAAGATGAATAAATTTCAAGTTTCCAAATATTCTATTACGCTACTTGCTGTCTTCTGTTTACTTCCACCTCTTCAGGGCTGTGTTCCTGTAATTGCCGCTGGAATAGGTACCGGAGCCGTCATGGCTCAGGATCGGCGCTCAACTGGTACAGTCATTGACGATAGCTCAAGTGAGCTTGCCATATCACAGGATATTGGTAAGCAACTGTCTAAAGAGGCTTCAGTCAGCGTAACTGTATACAATCATAAAGCACTTTTAACGGGCGCCGCTATTAACGATACGATTAAATCCAAAGCAGGAGACATTGCTAAAACTTATCCTGGTATTACCACTGTTTATAACGAAATCCGCATTGCGATTGCTTCTGGGCTTGCGACTGATGCCTCCGACTCTCTCGTTACCTCTATCGTCAAAGCGCGTCTTATCAATGTCAAAGGGCTGAATGCTGAACATATCAAGGTGGTAACCGATGATCATATCGTTTATTTAATGGGTCTAGTCACACACAAGGAAGCCCAGCTTGCCGCACAATGTGCCAGTACATCAGATGGGGTTTCAAAAGTAGTGACACTATTCGAGTATATAGATTGACACCTTCAGTATCTTTTGAACACAAAATATTTTCACCAAACAACTTGAGACAGTTACCACGCCCCCTGGTCTTTACCAATGGATGTTTTGATATACTTCACCGGGGGCATGTGACATACCTCGCCCAGGCAAAAAACATAGGGGTTGCATTAATCGTGGCAGTAAATAGCGATGCGTCCATAAAACGACTGAACAAAGGTACGGATCGTCCTATAAACAAGCTTGAAGACCGTCTGAGTATGCTTGCTGCTTTAGAGTCAGTAGATGCAGTCACATGGTTCGATAGCGATACCCCCTTGGATCTTATTTTAAAATTTCGGCCAGACTTTCTTGTTAAGGGTGGGGACTGGCAGCCCGAGCAAATTGTTGGTGCAAAAGAAGTTATAAGCTGGGGAGGTCAAGTACATAGCATCCCGTTTCTATTTGATCGTTCAACTACTTCGATTCTTGCGAGGATTCGGCAGCTTCCCAAATAAATCCATAAACATTACAAACTACAACAAACATAATTAATCAGAGTCAAAAACATGCATTGACGAACAACGCCCGATCCCAAAATGACATCTTTACAAAAAACCATGGAAACAACCTGCGGCGTGACAAATACCCATTAAGGGGCTAAGCCCGCCAAAGTTAATGATCAGGAGCATGAAGAATCGCTTAGCTTCGCTTCTGGAAAGATCTTTTTTAACAAACTAAAGTTTAAATTCGGGGAAGATTTGACAAATCGTACCACTAGAACCGATGGCTTTAAACTACGTTCTATTTCTCGCATCCGAACTGTGGAAATCCCCTGGCTCTTCAACTTCTCCAAAAGATTCTGGGCTGCATTTTTTCTATCAAACAATCCAAGAGAAACTGCGCCAGCATCCTCACCAGTCCGCATCCGAATATGATCAATATGCTTACCTACTATCATTGGAAGGGCCTGTAAACTATTTGCAGCGGAAACATAAACCCAATAACTTTGTTTTAATTTTTTAACCTTAACCTGGACAGATTCAGGGGAAAATTTTTGTAACTGTGCCTGTGCTTGCGCAATATCTGAAAGAGGTGGTAAGTTGATTACAATGCATTCGGATAAATCAGGATTCGAGGGGGCCATGACTGATTCCGGCCTTTTTTGCAAGACCATAATATCTGCATCATTAAAATCTTGATGTTGCGACATAGACTCCCCTGAAGAGGGCCGTGGCAATTGTCTGTATGCAAAAAATAACAGGTTAAATATAATTAACAGAATAGAAACAACAGGCCAAATTGACCGCTCACGCATAAGGACTGACTCCAATACTGACAAGGCCATTAAGAACCAGAAACTCATGGCACTCATGTTCTATCTGTAAATATGGACTGATTAAGCCTGCATCGCCTCCACCTAAAATAAGCGCTGGAGTAACAATCGAAACATCAGCCAATCGCTTATGCATACGCTCAATAGCGCCACATGATGCATCAATGGAACCTGTAAAAATCGCATCTCCTGTAGTTACCGGAAATAAAATATGCTTTCCAGGTAAAATCTTTAAATTATGGGCGCTCTCAGCCAAATACCGCTTCATCAGATCTTTTCCAGGCAAGATTATCCCCCCCAGAAAGTGCCCTCTTCCGTCTACGGCATCAACAGTAATCGTTGTTCCACAATCTGCCACTATTACTGGCTTCCTAGCCCGATCCCATGCTGCAACCATCGCAGCCAATCGATCAGCCCCAAGCTTCTTGGGATCCAGGTAACCATTTTTAATTTCTCCCAGGCTACTACTCGATCTTACCCAATCAATCTGACAGCGTAACGGTTCAAGATAACTGGTTATGATGTTCTCAATCTTAGGACCAGCCACATTAACCGCAATGATTTTGTCTATTCCTTCAAGAAAGGACCATTCCCGATGCAAAGTTTCTGGCGAAGTAGTTTCGGCTGTCGATATTTGAAGCCATCCATCTGAATAGATGCCCCACTTTATTCGACTGTTTCCAGCATCAATCGCAAGCAGTTTCATACCTCTTCTCCAACAAGACTTATATCACCACTAACTACTTCCACTACGCCCGCATTTGTTTCAACTAGCAATGCACCCTCATCAGACACTCCTCTTACCCTACCTGCTATCAAAGCTTTCCCGTCTCTTGATAAGCTAACCAAACAGTTTTCATGAATATGCATCTTTCGCCAAGCTTCCTTCATCCCTATAAATCCATTCTTCTCAAATTCTTCAAGGGCAGAAGTCAATTTTGCTAACAAGGTTGCTAAGATTCGGTTCCTATCCGGTCTTGTTCCCGATGTATAGATATTTGCAATTTTACGACCAAGAGCCTTTGACCAAGCTTCTGGAACATTAATATTGATGCCTATTCCTATTATTGCATCTATCGGACCCTGCAAATCTCCGTGTGTTTCTATTAAAATTCCACCCAGCTTTTCATTCCCACATACCAAATCATTGGGCCACTTAAGATTTACATTCATACAACCCAATTCACGTAAAGCAGTCGCACATGCAAGTCCAACAGCTAGTGACAGGCCACCCAACGCAGCAATACCTGATTCAAAGCGCCATAGCATAGAAAAAGTCAAACTTAATCCAGGTGCCGCCAACCAAACCCGCCCAAGCCGTCCACGCCCTGCTGTCTGTATTTCAGCAGCAATCACTGTCCCCTTTTCCAAATCTCCTGCCATGGATGCAAGTGTGATATTAGTAGACTCTAGGCAATCGACGATTCTGAGGTCATAAGAATAATTATCAGGTAACGCGATACGGACTTTATTTAAATCAAGTAGCTCTATAGATTCAACAAGCGCGTATCCATGACCGCGCACTGAAAATATAGGCACACCTAATGCTACCAATCTACGTACACCTTCCCAAATGGTAGTGCGGCTTACCTTAAATTCATCAGCTAATTCTTGCCCCGAATGAAAATTACCATCCGCTAACATACCTAGTAATCTAATACTGAATCCACTCATGTAAGCCTAAATTTTGTTGGGAAACCTTCACAAACCAGCTAATTATCTATTATGTTTGCAAGGACTGATAAAGAATATTAATAAGCCTGAAAACTCCAATTCCAGGAAACAGTTCAACACGGTTACTTTATAGTTGTGTTCCTGTTTCAGGTAAGTTGGTAAAGATTTAAAGTCAGTAATAATTACCCTCTTTTTTTATATTTTTTAGTTCAGAAGTACCATTCCGTTCCTAAATATATCAATAGGCCAATACTTTTCCTTATATTAGCAAATTCATTAAGCATTAAGCGTTGATGATTTCTTGCCGATTAGCCTTTAATTGGCCATTATAATGACTCTTACTTTCCCATAATTAAAGTAAATTTTGATAATGTCACCGATAAGTCACAATGCAGGGTGTTGCATAATTTCTTTTATGGATATGCACGTTAACATCATCTGATTCATTGATTGCCATGAAGTTTAAACACGATCCCCCATATATATTCTGGAGGGGGGGGGAGGGGAATAGGAAAGCCCCCCATGGTGGGGGGCTTAGGGTGTAGAGCTTGGCGGTGACCTACTTTCGCATGGGTATCCATACTATCATTGGCGCGAAGCCGTTTCACTTCCGAGTTCGGGATGGGATCGGGTGGGTCCAGC
>JAGWIG010000264.1 GCA_028873515.1 Pseudomonadota bacterium
TACCTAATTATGCTTTGTCTGGCATTACTGGCTGGATGTTCTACGTTATCTGGACTTAAATCACCAGCAACCGATCCTGTCCAAGCCGCTCAAGCCAATATCGCCCAGATTACCCAAGCGGATTTAACGAATGCCATATCGATTGCCAAAGCTAACAACGATATAGCCGGTGTGAACTGTTTAACCGCCTTGCAAGCGCATATTCCAAATTCCGTGAATATTCCCAAGGTCAATGGTGTTTTCTCTGCCTATGAGCTAACTAGAGTAAAAGTAAGAGCCTTCCAGAACGGTGTCCCTCAAGACGTTCACATCGCTTGCGCTCCCGTAGTCCTCGATGCCCAAGGTGTCTTGCTCAAACTCGGTGTCATTGCTGCCGGTGCGCCGGGTGTGGGTGCTGCAGGTCTTGGTATTCTTGGTGCAGGCAAGGCTCTCGCCGGATCAACACCATGAATCCGGCTTATGCAGCAGTTCTGGAATGTCAGGATACTTATGATCCAAAAGCAAAATGGGATATGTGGTTCAATGTTGATGATGTAGCATTCGGACTGAGAAGAACTCCTGATGCAGACGTATGGTCATTCAGGGGTTCAGATGATATACCTGACTGGTTCCATGATATTCAGGGATGGCCTACCTATTCCCATTATCTGGGATTTGTTCATTCTGGATTTTATCACGGCATTGAAGCATCATGGCTTCATGTTTTACAGAACATGCGGCTGGACAAGGAACAGAAAGTCAATGGGCATAGTCTTGGTGCTGCCCATGCATGCATGATTGCTGGTATGATGGTGCGTCATAATATCATTGTGGATGAACTAATTGCTTTCGGATGTCCAAGGCCGGGATTCAGTGAACTAGCAAAACTTAACCAACAATGCACGTTTCTCAAACTGGTAAAGAACTGTGATGACCCCGTAACGGAAGTTCCTTGGATGATGGGGCTATACAAGCATGCTTGCCCGCAAACCTTGGTAAACGAACCCGGAACGGGCGACGACCTCTTTAAAGACCACCATATCGCGCTCTATGTGGCAGGAGTGCAGAAATTATACGGTACATAAAAAAATCCCCCGACCAGCGGGGGTGAAGGGAATAGAGAGTAATGAATAACAACACGTTCTTTTTATATCATAAATATTCCTGAATA
>JAGWIG010000265.1 GCA_028873515.1 Pseudomonadota bacterium
CCGACTTATCTCAAGGTCGGCTCCAAGGATTATCATCCCTCGCGTGCGGTCATCATGATGAATGAGCAACCGATTTATATCCAGTGGTCGAATTCAGCCTTCGGCTTCGTGGGACGGTCTGTTTACCAGCGTGCCCTGTTTCCGCTCAAATCTTTCGTGCAAAGCATGATTACTGATGATGCGGTGACACAGAAGGCCGCGATCCTGGTGGCCAAGCTAAAATCTCCAGGAAGCATCATTGATACCGTGACACGGGCTTTTTATCAGTTCAAGCGTCAAAGCATCAAGGGAGCCAAGACCGGGAATGTCCTTTCCATCGGAATTGACGAAAACATTGAATCCATTGATTTGAAGAACATCCGGGATGCAGCGGAATTTGCCCGCGAGAACATCCTGAAGAACATCGCTACCTCGGCTAATATGCCTGCGTCCATGCTGAATCAGGAAACGCTGGCGGAAGGTTTCGGGGAGGGAACGGAAGATGCCAAGCAGATTGCACGGTACATTGATCGGTTAAGGATTGAAATGGGGCCGGCGTATCAGTTCATGGATGACATCGTCATGCGCCGCGCGTGGAATGCCGATTACTACAAGACCATTCAGAGACGCTATCCTGGACAATACGGGAATGTCCCCTACGAGACCGCCTTCTATCAGTGGAAAAACGCTTTCAAGGTGACATGGCCCAACCTGCTCAAGGAACCGGATTCGGAATTGGTGAAGGTCGATGACATCATCATGAAGGCCGCCATCGGCACGGTTGAGGTATTGGCCCCCATGCTCGATCCTTCCAACAAGGCGACCCTGGCGGTATGGCTGGCGGACGTGATGAATGACCGCAAGATGATGTTCTCCAGCCCCCTTCTCCTGGACGAGGAAGCGATTGCCCGGTATGCCCCCCCTGAACCGGAAAAGGAGCCGGAAGTCCCGCCTGAAGCTTACGAGACATGAAAACTTTTCATGAATTGCTGACCGAGGCCGTCCGGGACATTGCCGAGCACGGTTATGACAGTCAGGAGCGGCTGGATAGGTGGATGAGGCGATTGCGGGATGCCGCCGAACAGGATACCCCATCGGTGGAAGAACTTCGGCAGCGTATGGATGAGGCATTGCGAGCCATTTATCGCAGGAATGTGGAACGCGCCGCTAT
>JAGWIG010000266.1 GCA_028873515.1 Pseudomonadota bacterium
ACACGCTGTTTCATGGAATTTGGCGGCGATCTGCTCCTGCTGACGCAGGACGGTCTGTATCCGCTTTCCACGGCACTCCGGAGTGAACGGCTGGATGAGGGACAGGCCTTGTCCAACAAGATTTATTCGGCCATTTCTGCGGCCATTGGAGCCTATTCGGGAAATTTTGGCTGGGAAGTGTTCTATTATCCCAAATCCAGCATGCTTATCGTGAATGTTCCCGTGAGCACCGGATTCCAGCAGCAATATGTCATGAACACCATTACCAAGGCCTGGTGCAACTTTACCGGGTGGGCGGCCAACTGCTGGCAACTGTTCAATGACGAACCCTATTTTGGTGCAAACGGGATGGTGGGACGCGCATGGAACGGTTTCGATGATAACGGGGTCAATATCAATGCCCTGGCGCAGCAGGCCTTTAACAGTTTTTCGAGTTTTCTTGCATGGGAAGGAAAGCTTCGCCGTTTCGTGATGGCAAGACCGATCCTTTCCACTTCTGGATCACCGTCGGCGGCCATTAACCTGAATGTGGACTATGATACCTCAGTGCCCAACGGATCGCTCTCCTTTACCGGAAATACCGCCGCAAAATGGGACGTGGCCCAGTGGGACAATGCCGTATGGGGATCAGGACAGGTTATTTCCAAAAACTGGTACGGGGTCAACGGGATTGGTTACACCGCCTCAATTAACCTTCAGGTGGCCTCAAAAGGCATTGAAACGCACTGGCTATCCACCGAGATCGTCTTTGAGGTCGGAAACATCCTTTGAAAAAGATTGTTACCGATGACTCCGTATCCTGCGGTCAATGGGTGTGTGAAAGAACGGGAGGGCATTTTGATCCCGTGGATGCGGTGGCCATCGGGCTAAAGGAAAACGGGGAATGGGTGGCCGGGGTCATCTATGACCACTACAATACCGTTTCAGTGGCCATGCATGTCAGGGGAAACGGGAAACAGTGGCTGAACCGTGAATTCCTGCGGATCTGTTTTGATTATCCGTTCAACCAGCTCAAGGTAAAAAAGATTATCGGTCTGGTGGATGAAAGCAACCATCAGGCCAGAAAGTTTGATGAACATCTGGGCTTCCGTCTGGAAGCAGTGATTGAAGATGCGTGTAAAGGCGGACAACTCCTGATTTACAC
>JAGWIG010000105.1 GCA_028873515.1 Pseudomonadota bacterium
TCGGCCATTTCTGTCTTGGTCGGCAGAGTCGCCAGCGTTGCATGCACCTGTTTCAGATCGCTTTCCATCGTCAGACGCGCTCGTTCCAGCGAGTTAAAACGTTCTTCATCCGTAGTCATGGGCATATAAATCAAATCCTCGTTGGTCATCTGGGAATCTTTCATGAATGGCCTTTCTAGAATGTTATTGTTGTGACTTCTGCTACCGTTGTAGCGGCTTGAACTTCTGCAATCTTCGCCAGCAAATCCTTCCAGTCCAAGGTATCAATATCCGACATGGCTTTAGCCAATCCCTGTAAATCGGCAAAGGTAAAGGTTTGGGTGACATTATTGGTATCCAGCCATACCCCCAGTGTCCATGCCGCAGATCCTGCATCCAGACACGCTTCGAGGTTCTGTAATGCAGTCTTGCCATTAATCTGCATCGTATCGCCTGCCGGATAGGTAGAGGTCACGCCCGCAGCATTTTTATAAGTGACCGGGGCGTTGACCGCATCTTTATAGGCTTTCTGTAAAAGAGCAATCTGGGCGGATTGGGCTGCAGCAAGAAGTTCGGCATCGGTCGGCGCAGGAATTGTATAAGGTTGTAGTGTAGATGGCACATTTAATGCAAACCCCGATGGACTAGTAAAGTAATAAGCACCTTTTTTAAGTGTCGCTATAACATCATCATTAAACTGATAGACTTTTTGTGTTGCGGTATCTTGAAATGTCTTCATGATTAATCCTTAACTAAGTTCAAGCCAACTAATAATTGCTCCGTTAGTCCCATTTACAAATTCGTAGGTCTGACCTGGTGGGACCAACGCCGTTACTTGTCCCCTAGAATTAAATTGATCAATTTGGCTACCTTCATAAGTTGCAACAGAATAGCCAACAATCAATCCATTAACATATAAATATCCCGGTGTAGGAGGAGCCGGTGTGCTCATTGTATAGGCGTTAACACTAACAATTATTGGTTTTGTACCACTGTTAGTATAAATTACACCAGAGGAACGATTGGCTGTCTGATCTGACCACGTTTGACTGATGCCTAAAATTTGTGAAAGAGAAACAGATGCCTGTGTCCATACAGCCGTTGAAGCCGTTCCCGTGGTTGTACAGATATAAAGAATCGAATTGGTGGTATCCCAGACCAGATCCGAAGCTCCATTGACATTGGCATTTCCGGCAACGTTCCCGTTAGGATTTCCCGCATACAACTTCATGGCAGCAATCCCGAATCCTGATGCGGAATCGGAAACGGGAAGATTGATCATGGGAACAAAATTATAGGCATTGATGACATTGGTTCCATCGCAATACAGGATGGCCGTATAGCCTTGTGTCAATACAACGCCTGTTCCTGATGTGGTCTTGACTGTAAGGGTAAAAGCCCCTGTCGTACCGTTCTTGAATGTCCACAATCCAGCAACAGCGGGGACAATCACATTGATGTTGGCAGTAATCGCACCCGTCAGGTTGATAATCTCATTGGCATAGGAGATATTGGACAATGTGACATCTACACCTCCTGCTACACTCTGATTCAATATATTTGGCAAGAGTTGAAAAGGAGTTGAAGGATTACCTGATGAGGTTCCTGTTGTGGCAGCGGTTCCAGTACTGAAAGCATTGTCACCAATTGCCCAATTCTGTTGGGATGTCCCTTCCTGACCTCGTTCCACGGTCAAGGTCACGCCACTGATGGCCGTAACATAGACAATTTCATAAATCTGTCCCGTAGCGGCATCATTCAGGGTTAAGGGCATGATTTCACCTACCGACAAGGTAGGCAGATTGGCAGAACTGGAAAGCGTCAGGGTTGTAACGCCGGTTGCTGCTGCCGCAGCAAGCTTGGTCTGGACATTATTGGCGAAAACGAAATTAGTCATATTGTTTTCCTATCGAAGTCCTGCAATGGCTGTTGGTGTTCCAAGCGTTGCATTCGCTAATGTCCACTCGTAATACCAGCCCGGTGGAATGGTGACATGATCCGTTTGGACGATTCCGGCCAATGAAGTTGCGGGTTCGCTGTTGGTAAATACTTCAGAAGGTGAATTGGTCGAACCCATTAAAAATTCGTCTGTCGCTGCGGCTGAACCGGTTGCGTTGTAAGTGACAGGCTCGTAAATCGCTATGGCAAAAGGATTGGTATTCTGATAAACCGTTCCAGAGACCGGATTAGTGATAGTGACGGTCTGGCCAGCGACGATGTTGGCTGCACTGAATACCTGCGATGCCGTTCCATTCAATGGAGCATAGGCGCTCCCGTTGAATGGTGTCTTGATGACTGAAACAGTGTTTGAATTAATGTTTGTAACATAGATTGAATTGGAACTGGGTGCATAGGCGATTTCATAAGGACCGCTTCCGACCGTAATGGTTGCAGTGACAGTATTAGTGGCAGGATTAATGACTGAAACATTGTTTGAGCCATAATTTGCAACATAGATTGAATTGGAACTGGGTGCATAGGCGATTCCGAGAGGACTGCTTCCGACCGTAATGGTTGCAGTGACAGTATTAGTGGCAGGATTAATGACTGAAACATTGTTTGAGCCATAATTTGCAACATAGATTGAATTGGAACTGGGGGCATAAGCAATTCTATTAGGACTGCTTCCGACCGTAATGGTTGCAGTGACAGTATTAGTGGCAGGATTAATGACTGAAACATTGTTTGAATTAATGTTTGCAACATAGATTGAATTGGAACTGGGTGCATAGGCGATTCCGAGAGGACTGCTTCCGACCGTAATGGTTGCAGTGACAGTATTAGTGGCAGGATTAATGACTGAAACATTGTTTGAGCCATGATTTGCAACATATATCGAGTTGGAACTGGGTGCATAAGCAATTCCATAAGGATTCGTTCCGACCGTAATGGTTGCAGTGACAGTATTAGTGGCAGGATTAATGACTGAAACATTGTTTGAGCCATTGTTTGCAACATATATCGAGTTGGAACTGGGTGCATAAGCAATTCCATAAGGATTCGTTCCGACCGTAATGGTTGCAGTGACAGTATTAGTGGCAGGATTAATGACTGAAACATTGTTTGAATTAATGTTTGTAACATAGATTGAATTGGAACTGGGTGCATAGGCGATTCCGAGAGGACTGCTTCCGACCGTAATGGTTGCCGAAGCTGCTAAGGGATTTACACCCGCTGTATCCAGCAACCCATAATATCCAGAATTGATTCCTTGATAGGCATTATTTGCCTGACCATAAGCTACAGCCTGATTGGCTGCGGTGGCGTTGGCGATGATGGGGTTGCCGGTTTGAGAGATAATTTGCCATTTTCCAGATCCATTTTGATAAACAAAGGTTGCTGAAGAATAAGCAGGAAAAGATAAATTTGCTCCAAGACTACTAATAATTCCATCAGGATATATAAAATAATTGGAGGCTCCAGAATTAACTGTGTTTGCTGCTTGAAAAACAAATGTTACAAGCCCATATCCAGTACTCGGAGTAGGAAGCGTAAAAACTTGTGAACCAGTATTATTTAGATAAGTCTGTCCCTGCACCTGAGCAGTCGTTAATGTTGTAGAGGAACCTAAATATTCATTAAATTGACTAAAACTAATCGGCGCATAAAGACTGGCCAAGGCCGCACCATTGATGGACAGGGCAGTGAAGTTGCCTGTGCTGGGAGTGGTCGAACCGATGGCGGAATTATCTATGGTTGCACCGGTAATGGTGCCGGATGTGATTCCTGCTTCTGCCAAGGCAGCATTAAGCTGGGCGGCTGTTAATTGTGTATAAGGTACAAACGGGGTAAAGGCATAGGCAGGAGTGATAATAAAAAATGATAAGATGCATAACAGTTTTTTCATGGTTTATCCCAGATAGGATTGATCAAGAATGAAATCATAATTAAGCAAAGATCCTAATATGACCGTAAACTTAAGCTGGAAAGGAACAGGAAGTACGCCTTGGTTGAATAAATCCGCAAACATGACTCCGATGGGATTGGCGGGAATGCGTATCGTGATTTCATGATTCTTTTTCCCGACAAATCCATTCATGGCCATCGTATTCATAGGCATCGTATCCATCGCACCTTGGGGATGGATATTGACTTCAACCAGGCTGACAACATTCAGGTTATCCAGCGAAACATCCGTTCCATTCAGTCCGAATAAAAAGCGGGCAATCCTTTTCTTGAGCCAGAGGATGGAAGGCTGTTTTCCGTCTCCCCGATACAGAATCCATGTCATGACCCGCTTATAGATGTCATCCGAAACAATCTGGGTCGTGCCGGACTGGACATCCAGATACCGGTTCATTCCCGAAACATTCATCGGCAGCGTGTTCATGGCTCCATAGATAGAACTGTACACCGATGAAATGACCGGTCGTTCTATGCCGTAAATTCCCTGCCCAATCCAGTCCAGCAAGGTTCCGTAAAGATTGGGAGAGGTGTAAAGCGACAAAGGCGTCGAATTGAACCAGTCCAGATAACCTTGGGCAAGATTATTGAAACTGTCCACGAAAGCCTGCAAATCCGTATCATCTGAATACTGGTCATACAGATAGGAAGGAATGACCTTTGCCAGCGGCATGTTGGAAAAGGATTCGCTCATCCTTGCACCACCGTGATGCCATTATCGGCACTGTAAAAATAACTTTCCGGGTCACTCGGTATCAATTGTGTCCCGGCACTAGGTGGCGTAACGGTTCCGTTGATGCTGACGGAATACGTCAGGGAGGAAATGTTCGCCAGAGGCAAAACCGATGAAACCGCCGTGGCGAAGATATCCGTCATTGCATTTTCATTGATGGGTTGACCGACAATGATGCCGTTTATATAACTGACCAAAGCCGGAGCCGCCAACTGGTTGACCTGCGATGAAGCCGTAAAATTGGTCAAATTGGTGTTCCATGTCACAGTCGCTGTAACAACTTGCTGGGGAGGATTGACATAGACGATTTCGTAGACATCCGGCGGATTGATGAGGCTGACCAGAATATTGCGTCCATTGGTGGCCGATCCATACAGGATGGACAAGTCAATGACTGAATTGTAAATCGCTCCCGCCACCTGATTGGAATCCCCTCCCCCACAAATGATTTCCCATCCGTTCGTGGTCTGAAGAATGGATATCAGACGTGGCACGACACCGGAAATTTTCTGTAACTGGGTTCTTAAAAAATCGGGAAGTCCCTGTGCTGCCGCCTTTCCTGCAACAAGAATCTGGGAACGGTAATCTTCGACACTCTGTGCCCCGCTTCCTGATGTTCCCGCATAGGGGTTATTGACGGTCAGGGTATAACCGGTCGGCACCGAGGTGACAATCTGATTGACCGTATTGGCAGGAACCGCCCATGAACCGGATTGGCTGGCAATGGCATAAAGGGAGGAACTGTTCCCCGATGCGGCCAAAACGCCCCCATCCTGAATGACATATTGATAGGTTCCATCCGATACGATAAATCCGGCGGGAATGACATAACCGGCTGGCCCGGTGAAGACGACATAAACACTGGTATTGGTTGCCAATCCTTGCGGAATGCCGAACTGGATGCCTAATTGTGCCAGGACATAAGGATTGGCAGCATAAGGCGTCACGTTGTTTACGGCATCCACACGGGCTTGATCCATCGTGACCAAGGCTCCGACATCGGTCGAGGAAATATCCTCAATCAACGTTCCGGGAAGATTGGCGGTATAATCGGGATTGGTGGCCGCGACACCTTCTATCAGGTTCGTCTGCAAAGTGGAAGGAGGGGTAGGAACCGGCCCTGCCGAAGTCATGTCAAGAGGTATACTCATGCTGGAATCGTCGCCTCAATGATGGAACCGTAATGAGTGGTGGCCTTGATATTGTATTGCGGGTCAAATCCTCCCTGAACCCGTGCAAC
>JAGWIG010000032.1 GCA_028873515.1 Pseudomonadota bacterium
TACTTTATGATTTAAGCAGAATAATCACTGGTGGAGAAAGTAATTACATCGTCGCGACACTCAGTGTCTATCTTGATCTCTACAATATATTCGTTAACTTGCTGTTTTTACTGTCAGCCCTGTCTGGCAACAATCGCCGCTGATTTTTCTCCTGTCCTGTCGGGTAACCCGACAGGACTTCGTTTTATCAGGCCAGCCTCAATACCCGCAACTATAAACCAACACATGTGGCCAGCTAACATGGCTTTCCTGGATGCAAACCCTGCCCCTTCTACCAGAAAATTAAAATATCAACCTGATAAATCTGCATAAATCTGGAAGGTTTTAAGGGTTTTGGGCGAAATCATCCTATAGTAATGTAACAAACATCAGATAGCAGAATCGATGCCGAATGAATACGATGCTTTATATACTGGCTTTTCTCATTATTGGGGGATCACTCGGGTTCCTGGGTGGAGGTGGCTCGATTCTAATGGTGCCCATTCTTGTATACGGGCTTCATATGGAGCCAAAAGAAGCCATCGCCACCTCAATGATTGTTGTTGGGATAGTCAGTGCAATCGGAGCGTTGCGGCATTATTCATCAGGCAGGCTGGAATGGAAAAAGGGGCTTGCTTTTGGCTTGTCAGGAATGACGGGTGCCTATATGGGAGGACAGTTGTCTTTTTATATTCCAGCTATCGTGCTCCTTGCTCTTCTATCACTCATGATGATCAGCACAGGAGTAGTCCTGTTACGCCATAAAGCAAAGATTCATCCCCATCCGAAAAAAATACAAAACCATAACAGCACGTTACAAACACTCATCTATGGCCTAGGAACTGGCAGCCTGACTGGGCTTCTAGGTGCAGGCGGAGGCTTCATCATTGTTCCAGCACTTGTATTGCTAGAAGACATGGAAATCACTTCAGCCATACCTGTATCCTTGATGATCATAGCCCTGAACTGCATGGCAGGAATACTCGGATATCTTCAACACATGAACCTGAACCTTTACCTCACTGGCCGTATCCTCCTGGTAACCCTTGTCGGATGCATTATCGGCTGCGTGCTCTCCCACCACTTGCATCCAGAGTCATTGCGTAAAATATTTGCGGTTTCAATACTTCTGACTGCAGCGTTCCAGGTTTTCCGTCTGGCCACCCCTTTTTTCTGAAACCAAATAACCGGCAAGGGTAAATTGACTAGGATGAGGTTTCAGCAAGCTTTGCAAAAACAATACCCTGAAGCTTTAGCTCTTCATCCAGACCTTTTGCAATCTTCCCACAGACCATATGGCACAGCTCATTAATGAAGGGGTCTGTTATCCTGTAATAAACCAGATTTCCACTCTGTCGTCGCCCCACCATACGAGCATTGAGCAACATCGCCAAATGCTTGGAAATATTTGGCTGATTACCCGATGTTTCAATGCTAATCTGCGTTACAGTCATTTCACCTTTATTAAGAGTATTCAGAATCTTCAGCCGGGTTGGTTCTGACAGCATTCGAAAATATCTGGCCAACACTTCAAAAACCATGGGGGAAAGCTCCATTTGCTTATTCTCCTTAAAATTTTTTCAAGTATTCATACTCACTTCTATTTAAACAATAACAGCAAACAAGAAGATTCGGTGCACTCCTCTGCAATCGATCGCACATGGCATTTGCCTATTTAATACATTACTATATGGGAATACGCTTAATTTATAATTTTTAGAAAATTCAAACTGTATCCAGTTCAATCAGAATCGGGGCTGAAATGTTATTTCGCCAGCTGTTTGACCGTGACTCCAGCACCTATACCTACCTTCTTGGAGATGAGGAAAGTCGAAAATCTCTCCTGGTTGATCCAGTGCTGGAACAGATAAATCGAGATCTACAGCTACTTAATGAACTTGACTTAAAACTTGAATACATTATAGAAACACATATACATGCAGATCATATTACTGCAGCAGCGAAACTTAAAGAAATAACCGGCTGCAAAACACTTGTCCCGTCAGGGGCAAAAATAGGATGCGCTGATCATTTCATAAAAAATAAGGAAATCATTGAGCTCAGTGGCATAACCATTCAGGCAATCAATACTCCTGGACATACCGACAGTCACATGTCATATCTCGTCAATAACGAACGGGTATTAACGGGTGACGCGCTGCTCATCAGGGGATGCGGCCGGACTGATTTTCAGGGCGGGGATGCTGGCCATCTTTACGACTCGGTCAAGAACGGGCTGTTTACCCTGCCTGACTCAATACTTGTATACCCAGCTCACGATTACCATGGATATTCCGTATCAACCATCGGGGAGGAAAAGCTGTTCAATCCGCGTTTTTCCCATCGTAACCGTGAAGATTTTATCGACTTCATGCAGCATCTCCATCTGGCCCTGCCTGACAAAATCATGGAAGCCCTGCCTGCCAATGAACATTGTGGGCAACTTACAGATCAAACGGATTAGAAGCAGCATCAATAATTATTCAAAAGCTCCGTTCTGCCCTCAGTATCATTTTTAAAAAATCACTTGCTCATGATAATAAAGACGGGAGCTCTGAATGAATCTACCTCTGTCTGTAGTTATACCTGGTGAGCGACGATGGACTGATAAGACAACACTTTCTTTCCTCCCGGAAAGATTTCCATATTTCCGGAAATTATCAACCAATATAAAATTCAAGCTCGTTCAAACAAGGCAACAGATTCGATATGCGCAGTATGGGGAAACATGTTAAACACACCAGCAGCCTTTAGTTGATACGCTTTGGTATGCACGAGTACACTGGCGTCGCGTGCCAGAGTCGCAGGGTTGCAAGACACATAAACGATATGATCTGGTGCCTTAATATCCAGAGCCTTTACAACCGCTATTGCTCCGTCACGGGGTGGATCAATCAACATTCGATCAAAATGGCCCAATGCTGAAAAACCCTGTTCGTCGATTTCAAAAAGATTACCAGCAACAAACTTAGCCTGATCTTCCAAGCCATTTAGGCTGGCATTTTCAGATGCCCGCTTGACCAACGCCTTATCCCCTTCAATACCAGTCACCTTGGCCCCAGTTCTCGCAATGGGTAAACTGAAATTTCCCATACCGCAAAACAGGTCCAGAACCTTTTCACCTGGACGGGGGAACAACAGCTGCATCGCACGGTGGATCAGGGCACGATTCATATCCGGATTAATTTGAGTAAATTCAGTTGGAAAAAAAGGGAGGCGAAGATTAAATTCCGGCAAACTATAATAAAGCAAAGGGGATTCATCAGGACAAAACCTGTAGGCACTGGTTGGTCCTTTAGGCTGCAGCCAGATTTCAATGTTGTTTTGTCCAGAAAAATTTCTGAGCACTTTCTCATCACCGCTGGTCAGGGGTTCCAGTATGCGCAGGACAAGTATGGATGTTTCCTCACCAACCGCCACTTCAATCTGAGGCAGGTGTGAAACAATAGACAGTTCTTCAATAGCCTGCCTGAGCGGGCCAAGCAGGCGGGCCACAGGCTGTGCAAGTATATCGCAGCTAAGCGTATCCACTATAAATGAGCTGCGTTTCTCATGAAAGCCTATAAGCACCCCCTTGCCTTGCACCCTCCGTACGGATAGTCTGGCTCTGTGTCGATAATGCCAGCCAGGCCCATGCACTGCAGGAAGCATGGTTTCAGGCCGGACCCGTCCAATATGCCAAAGATTATCCTCAAGCACCCGTTGCTTCATGGCGACCTGTGCGGATTCCTCAAGATGTTGAAGGCTACAGCCACCACAACGGCCATAGACCCTGCAAGGAGGTGTAACCCTAGAAGGAGAGGAATGCAGGATACTGGTTAGCGATGCTTTCTCAAAAGCCGGTTTTTTCCGGTAAGCATGATAAAACACCCGCTCACCAGGCAATGCTCCCTCAATAAAGAGGGTTTTTCCTTCCTTATGGGCTACACCCTGGCCTTCATGATCCAGCGACTCAATAATCACGGAATCCATCATCTGCTTTTCAGTATCCATTCAAAAACAAAGCGCCGGGCAAATAGCCCGGCGCAATCGTTCCTTTTCATTCATTTTTGTTTCCAGCTGCCATTTTCCAGCACATACCAACCCGAAGGAGCCTTGTCTATCCAGCGTCTCGCGAATGTCGAACGGATTTGACCCGCCCATTCCGGGTGACCATTCGCCTGGGCCAAGGTATCATAAAGTTCAAGTCTTGCATGGTTGTCAGAACTAACAATCGCCTCAATCTGACCCCGCTCAGCAAGAGGAATCAAGGACGCATCGCGCACCGCCATCAAACCGTCATCAGTCAACCCGACAGCCCCGTTCTGAAGATAGGGTTTAAGCTTGAGAAACTGATCATGCAAGGTAGACCGGATACCGTTGATAGCAGGAGTATTGATCTCAAGATTTGCTGACTGCTGGGCTTTGGCAACTGGGGCTGAAAAAAGTAAAACACCGAAAACCATCAGCATGGTACCAAAAGAAAATACTGGAAAATGCTTCATAAAAATCTCCGGATGTTTATTGCCCAGAAGAACTCTGGGGCGAAGCCGGTGGCACTGACTTGACGGGGGTATGCGGCTTAAGCTGCCAAACATCGTCAATGATGCGGTCAGCCGCCTTTTTTGCAGCCGCTGCCGGGAAATATATGTTAATGGTGACACAGGCAGAAAGCAGAAGAATCAGGCTCACCACACTGGCCATCTGAATCCATTTTGCCATGAACACACCCCACCCTCAACCTTGCCTGATAAAGGTCATTATACGCCAAATGCCAATAAGGCTCTAACTCTCTTCCCCCTCTCCTCACTGTTTAAGAACAAGGTGAGGCTGATCGGACATCACGACATAAACCTCATCGTTGATGCGGATGGATGGATCATATTTTTCCACAACCGTTACCAGCCGATCATTATCCAGCCTGACTATATATTCTGCAGCATTTTGTTCTGACATCTTGTTTTCGATGGCCTGGCCTGCCACTCCACCTGCAATGGCACCAACAACTGCGCCGGCAATAGATCCTTTTCCTTCACCGATGTTACTCCCTGCAAGACCACCTAGCACTGCTCCTGCCGGAACACCCACCCCGGAAGTGCCAGAAACGGTTACAGGCCGAATCGAAACGACCCTTCCTTCCACTGTTGGCACAGTATAATCGGTTGAGCCAGGTGAATAGACATTTCCCTGAAGATTGGGGGCAGCACATCCGCTAACCAAAAACAGAACCAGGGCTGACATAAACAAGGTTTTCATTTTCATCCTTTCAAAGGATAACTCCAAGTATGTTTTTCGGATTGAAGTGACAATGCCACAACTATCGAATCACCGGTTTCATTTTACCTGAAGTTGCCGCTATTAGCCTATCGACAAGGGTCTGCCAATCTACACTGGTATTATGGCCCACTACAGTCAGGGAGGGCACGCCCCCTCCGGCAATAATGACATATCCTCCAGGCACATCCTCAATTCCTCTCATATGGCAGATACCTGCCTCCAGTAAACATGAAATACCCAGCCGGCTATATCCGAAAGTATGGAAAAACTGCAGGAAACCTCGTTGAATCGCAGCAGAAGCTCCGCCTCCACCTATAGCAGTAATGCTTCGAACAGCTTCCTGGCTAATCCGTCTACGGTAATTGCCGGCACTCGATTCGATCCGTGCATTAAAGTATATGGGGTGCCAGTCATAAAGCTCAAGACTGGTTACCCGCGCATCAAGGAGTCCTTCAATTGAACCAAATGAAAATGCTCGTGTCATCAGGCCAAGATCCAGTCTTTTCGCATCAAAATTGGCATGGAGCAGAGCATGACTATCAAAGGGATGAGTCACCTCCAGACCTGCAATAGTCATATCTCCATTAAAAACCCTGGCTTTAATCACTCCCCCCAAATCCAGCCGATGATTCGCATAGGTTACAAGAGGAATCTGGCCAGACAGCTGCCCCTGCATAAGTGGCCAGCCCATAATCCTGGAAACCTCAGACATAGAGACCGGCGTCAACACTCCATCAACAGACCATTGCCAGGTATTCTTCTTCTTCATTCCCTTTGCATTACGCAATATTAACTGACCATCCAGAACAGGAATAACTGACTTTTTAACTGAAAAGCTCATACCCTTGGTCACAAGTGGTACATCAATGGATTTAAAAGGCAGCTTCGCCCAATGTCCGGAATCGATATGGAAAAAGGCAAGTTCAGATCTGTCAGCCCTCCAAGGGAAATCCACGGAAATACCGTTAATGGCAAAATTCCTGGCACTGTTAAGCAGGCTTGCATTTTCCAGTTTTGCATGCAGCTCAACTGGGCTACCCTCCTGAACATGCATCATTAAATCCAGTTGCCCGGTTGCAGTAGAATCGGAAAGAAGCGAACCAGAAGGCAAAAAAGGAATAATGAACTGCGCCCAGGCATTTTTTAGATCAATCCCGGATGAATGAATATCCACCTGTTTTAAATCAAGTGGAAACAGCTGTATTTGACCTAATACCGAAAGGGTTCCAGTCTGGGGCAAAAACAATGAGGCAGAATCCAGCTGCCATTGACCTTTTGCATAACGCCCTTTAGCATCAAGAGTATCTCCTGTCTGTCTTAAATAAACCGGTTTAAAATAAACCTCCCCATTCTTCCAGTAAATCCTTGACCTCCAGACAAGACCCCTCTGACCTCTTGATATTCCAAACGACACATCAGCATACTGATTGTCAGCAGCATGATTTCCGCCAGGATCGGAAAATGCCAGCGCACTAATAAGTAACCGTCCATCCAGCTTGCTGACCTGCTTCCCCCGGCCACTTATCATGACCTGGCCTCCAAGCATTCCCGAAGTCATTCTAACTGGCAGATCTGGAATCTGGCTTCCCAGAAGCTTAAGTTCTATTCCACTAAACTTCATCTGTCCATGCCAGTTTGAGGCAAGATCCGCATTCAGTTGAATTTGCTGGCCATGACTTTTCAAAACAAGATTCAACTTATGGGATCTGAAGAGATAATAAAGGTTAATTGAATAGATATGCCCCACAAGGGAAAGTCTGCCTTTACAGGTAAAGCGGGTTGCATTCCACTGGGATTCAGTACAATCCAGACGGCTGTGATGCAAAACTTTTCCAAAAAACTCAAGCCTTCCAATCAAGACGTACATGGGGCCAGAAGCATGATATCCATTTCCAGAGAAAACCACGTTCCGTGCAGTAAAGCCTGGGCCACTAATCCGTGATGCGGAAAATCCCAATGCCCAGACATCATGACTAACCAAGCCCATAACCAGGACTATCAAGCATCCAAACACTGATCCTCTGTAAGACCTGCACCAGAATTTCGTTTTCATATCATGCAAACTCAGCCGATCAAGCCACTTATCCCAGCATAAACACCAAATACCGATGTGACAACCACTATACTGCCCACAACCCATGCGTAAGGCCCTTCCAGTCGGTAAGGATAGGGTAACGCCTTGATTGCCAGCATAAACAAAAACACCAGGACAATGGGTAATAAAAGGGCATTCATGACTTCAACAGCTACCGTAATATTAACAAGGTTTACGCCACTGATGACAACCAGGGCAGCAGCAAGGGTTGCGAACGTATAAACACCATAAAACCAGGGAGCTTCACGCGGATGATGTTCCAGTGATCGCTTGTAACCTAACACTTCGCCTAAACCCCATGCGGCTGTCAAAGAAACAACGATGGCAGATATAAAGGCTGCACCAAGAATACCCAGGGCAAAAACAATCTGGCCAATTTTTAACCCAAGAATCGGGGTTAGTGCATCAGCTATCTGCTGTACGGTATCAAGAGGAAGATTAGGACTTGCTCGACCAAGTGTAGCAGCAGTTGTTACCAGGACTGCCGCCATGATTACTTGTGTAACAATAGCACCTATGGCTGTATCCAGCCTGGCCCATTTTAGGTCACTGGCAGATAGGCCCTTGTCCAAAACTGCTGACTGTTGATAAAAAATCATCCATGGCATAATCACGGCGCCAATATTGGCAGCTGCAAGATATAGATAATGTACGTTCCTTAGTGGAAATCTCATAAAATCATGCATCAGAACGCCAGGATCAGGATGAGCAAACCATGCAACACCGATAAAAACAAGCTCAAATGCCCCAAATGCAATGGCAATCCGTTCAATGGTCAAATAAGACCCTGTCCAGACCATAACCAGGAGAAAAAATACAGTAAGAAACATGCTTACATCCTGGGGGATACCAAAGAGCAGTCCAGCGCTGGCAATCCCGGTCATTTCGGTAATGAGCGCGCCAATACAGGCCATCATCAAAGTTGAAACGGAAAGCCATGCCCAACCAATACCAAATTTCTCTCGTATCAACTCACCATGACCTCGACCTGTTACCAGCCCAAGCCTTAGGGTCAGTTCTTGCGCAATATACAGAACCGGAATAAGGATTAACTGTAACAGTAGAAGCTTATAACCCCATCTTGCCCCGCTTTGAGCAGCCGTAATGATACTTCCAGCATCTGTATCCGCCAGCATTACAACAAGCCCTGGACCCAGTACTGCCAAAAGATGACGGCGTTTTACTCCGTTTTTCAAGATTAAGTTCACTGCTTTCTCACTTCTTATAGCCGACAATTTTATTCTCCATTAAATGCAAATGATAATTATTATCGTTTAATTTAACATTCTATTAAAATGTGTGTCAAATTCTGGCTTATCATGGCTTCAGAATTTTTTGACCTCAATCATCCAGTAAAATTGGAAAAAACCAACTAAAAGGGGATTGATCCAATACAGAACGTGAACCCGTTTCTATCGAAATAAAAAATCTTAAAAAATAAAGCGGCTTTGCAAGTCGCCCAGGGAATTACAGGATATAGAGTGCCGAAAAAAGCAACCTGTTCTGGAACAGGAAGAGTATTCATATTTGGGGCGAACCACCGATTTTTACTCGATACCTCACGACCTGGGTTGTGCCTGGATAAAAGCTGGATCAAGCAGATATGTTTTTATTCGTCAGGAAAGATTCCTGTAGAAAGATACCGATCACCCCGATCACACACAATGGAGACTATGACTGCATTTTTTACCTCGTCATTGATTTTAAGCGCTGCTGTCAAAGCCCCTCCTGAAGAAACTCCTGCGAAAATCCCTTCCTCTCGCGCAAGCCTCCTCGTCATTTCTTCCGCCTCCGCCTGAGAAACTTCAATAACCCGATCAATACGGCTTCTGTCAAAAATCGCAGGCAGATAGGCTACAGGCCATTTACGAATGCCTGGTATGCTTGATGAATCATCTGGCTGTACTCCGACAATATTAATCTCTGGCTTTTTTTCCTTAAGATAGCGTGAACAACCCATAATGGTGCCTGTCGTGCCCATGGCACTGACAAAATGTGTAATTGATCCACCTGTATCCCGCCAGATTTCAGGACCGGTAGTCTCATAATGGGAAAGGGGATTATCTGGATTACCAAACTGGTCAAGAATCTGGCCCTCACCCCGTTTATGCATTTGGTTTGCAGTATCAATGGCCCCTTCCATGCCTCCTTTCTTTGGAGTCAGGACGATCCTTGCACCATAGGCATGCATGATCTGGCGACGTTCGACACTCATATGTTCAGGCATGACGAGCACCATTTTATACCCCATCATGGCCGCCACCATAGACAGCGCAATACCGGTATTGCCGCTGGTTGCTTCAATGAGCGTATCGCCGGGATGAATATCTCCCCTCGACTGGGCATGCAGGATCATTGAAAGTGCCGGACGATCCTTGACCGAACCGGCAGGATTCGTACCTTCAAGTTTCAGCAGAACCAGATTGCCGCTATTACCCTGCAGACGCTTAAGTCTTACAAGTGGGGTATTTCCAATCGTCTGTTCAATAGTCATATACATTTCTTGACGCCCTTCAGGAATTCAATGCCAGGCTATTCACGTACAGAGAAATACCCTGCTCAACATCCATGAATGGAGCGGAATAACCTGATTCACGCAATGCATGAAGATTAGCCTGGGTATAGTTTTGATACTTACCCACGAGCGCCTGCGGGAACGGGATGTACTCAATCAGCTTTTGAATTATGAGTTCATCCAGATCAAGGGGTTTTTCACTTTTAAGAACCCGCACCGAGTTAATAACAGCACAGGCCACATCATTGAATGTTTGAGCCCGCCCAGTGCCTAGATTGAATATCCCTGACAGATGGGGGCGATCAAGAAAATACAGGTTGACTGCCACCACATCATCTACATGAATGAAATCTCGCCGCTGCATGCCATCTGCGATGCCATCCGTGCCGCGAAACAGGCGCACCTGACCTTTATCCACGACCTGATTATAAAAATGAAAAGCTACAGACGCCATACTGTTTTTATGCGCTTCACATGGTCCGTACACATTAAAATAACGAAACCCGACTATCTGGGATGTTTTTCTCGATACCATACGACGCACATACTGATCAAAAAGAAATTTGGAATAAGCATAAACATTCAAAGGTCGCTCATACTCACGCGACTCGCAAAATACCTGTCCCGCGCCATATACTGACGCGCTTGACGCATATAAAAACGGAATTTTCTGCAACTGGCAACGTTCAAGCAATGCAACAGAATAGCGATAATTATTGTCCATCATGTATCGGCCATCATGTTCCATGGTATCTGAGCAGGCTCCTTCATGGAACAATGCCTCAACCGGCCCATCGATCCGGCCACTGGAAAAAGCTTCCAGAAAAACTTCCTTATCAAGATAATCTGCAATATCCAGATCAGATAGATTAATGAACTTGTCACCATGGGACAGATTATCTACCGCAAGGATATCAGTAATACCGCGCGCGTTGAGCGATCGCACTAGATTGGCGCCAATAAATCCGGCTGCTCCGGTCACAATATACATCAATCAATCTCCATCTGGCTGATACTCAGCAATTCTTCCCGACTTACTACTGCCGTACCCAGTTTACCCACAACTATACCTGCAGCATGGTTTGCCAGCCGGACTGCATCATCGAGGGAGACCCCACAAGCCAACATCAGTCCCAGGGTGCCAATAACCGTATCTCCTGCGCCACTCACATCAAAAACCTCACGCGCTCTTGCTGCTTCATGCAATACTCTGCCCTTGCGAAAAAGGGTCATCCCTTCTTCACTACGTGTAACCAGCAGGGCTTGAAGATTCAGTCTATCGCGTAGTGCCTCAACCCTTGCCTCAAGATCAGCCTCACTCTTCCACCGGCCACACACTTCACGCAGTTCTGAACGATTAGGGGTCAGAATCGTTGCATTACGATAACATTCATATTCATCTCCTTTTGGATCCACTAGCACCGGTTTTCCCGCATCATTACATGCTGCTATCATGTCCTGCACATGAGCAAGCCCGCCCTTGCCGTAGTCGGACAAAATAACCATATCTACCGAAGTAACGAGCCCGAGAAAATCATCAAGTTTACGGGCAAGCGTCTGCTGGCCTGGCCGTTTTTCAAAATCAATGCGTAACAACTGCTGCTGGCGTCCTACAACACGCAGTTTGACCGTTGTCTCAATTGCCTTGTCCCGATGCAACAGGGTATGAACTGAATCCTCATCAAGAAGCCGTTGAAGTGTATCCCCGGCTTCATCATTGCCAATCACCGAGAGAAGGGAAACCTTCCCACCCAAAGCAGAAATATTCCGGGCAACATTGGCTGCACCCCCTGCACGCTCATCGACGCGTTGGACATGAACAACCGGTACCGGTGCCTCAGGTGAAATACGGCTGACTTCACCAAACCAGTATCGATCCAGCATGACATCCCCGACTACCAGCACCTTGGCCTGTGAGAGACGGCCAAGGTTGATTTCAGGTATCGAAATCATGTTCCAAGCTCCATCAGTATCCCCTTGATTACTTCATCCGGTTCCCTGGCGCGACTAATAGGGCGACCAATCACCAGATAATCGGCACCCAGGGCTATTGCTTCCGCAGGAGTCACAATACGTGACTGGTCATCTGGAGTGCTACCCAATGGCCGTATCCCGGGAGTGACAAGACAAAACTGGCTCCTCAGGGTGTTACGCAATGCGGGAGCCTCAAGTGCCGAGCAGACTATCCCGTCAAGCCCACATTCATCAACCATTTTCGCAAGCTTCAGAACATTCTGGCTTATGCTTCCCTGAAGACCGACTTCAGCAAGCGTAACAGTGTCCATGCTGGTTAGCAGGGTCACTGCAACCAGTTTAGGTGGCTGGTGCGCCCCTTCCAGAGCTGCCCTTGATGCTTCCAGCATACGGCGCCCCCCCAGGGCGTGAACGTTTATCATCCAGACACCCAGGCTGGATGCCACACGTACAGCCCTTTCTACCGTATTGGGGATATCATGAAACTTGAGATCAAGAAAAATACCAAAGCCCAGATTCATTAATGATTCTATGAATAAAGGACCCGCTGCTGTATACAGCTCCAGACCAACCTTTAATCGACACTGTTCTGGATTCAGTCGATGCGCAAAAGCAAGAGCTGCCTTCGCATCGGAAAAATCCAGTGCAACAATAAGACGCGGATCAGGCATTAAGGACTTTCCGCAAAAAATCTTGATTCTACCATGCCTGTATTATCCATTACATGGGACCTGTTTCATCTATCATTTCCATCTGATTATCAGTAATTTCCTCGATCCTGCGCGGCAGAATAGTATCCCAATGCATACATGCGGGACATTGCCAATGAAAGATATGAGCACAAAACCCGCAATTTTCACAACGAAAAACCGATAACCTGGCAGTATGACGATGCACCAGGGATTTAATGAGTGCCGTATCACCTCTTCTGAGCGGGGTCATGTCAAGAAGCTGCACCTCAAGAAGCTTGTCAAGCCCATGCAAGCTTGGGTGAACACGAATATAGTCCCTCAACATATCATATGCGGGCCGTGCACCTGAATTGGATAGAACGGCATGATAGGCGCAATCCAGAAGATCAAGGGAATGATATTTCTCAAGAAACCCGGTAAACAGGGCAGCAGCATCTTCAGTCAGCCCCGCTGCCAGCAAACTCTCGAGCATGGGTTTGGCTACAAGACTTAGATAAACGGGGTTTTGATGTTCGATCTTGAGCCATGCTTCAACGGCTGCATCATGTCGTCCTGCAGCAGCTTCTAACTGGCCCTTGATAACATTTGCACGCACACATGCAGGATTTACAAAAATTGCTTCGGCAAGGCGTTCCAGCGCATTTTGAATATCTTGTCTTGCTGCAGCGGCCTGGGCCTGTTCACAGATGAAATGGGCTCGTTCACGCCGGTAATCCAAGCCCTCCTTTTCAAGTCGAATCGTCATCTCATTCGCTTTGGCCCATTCACGCTCCCGCACAAAGATATCCAATAAATGTCGCATGGCATCAAGAGCATAGGGTGAATCAATAAGCTTGATAAAAATTTCTTCAGTGCGATCCAGAAGTCCTGCACGATAATAGTCCTGGCCCAATTCATACAATGCAGCCAACTTCTGATCGCTCGAAAGATGAGTACGATCAACCAGACTTTTATGCATGCGGATAGCCCGTTCCACTTCGCCTGTGCGGCGGAAGAGTTTACCCAGTGCAAAGTGAAGCTCAAAGGTTTCCTGGCTGACATCGGCAATCTCGACAAACGCTTCTATGGCTTTGTCTGGCTGCTCATTTACAAGGAAATTCAAACCTTTAAAATAAGATTGGGGCAACCTGCGGTTTTCAGAAAGAATCTGACCGATATCAATACGCGCAGCAATCCAGCCCAGTCCGAAGAAGAGTGGAAAAATCAGTAGCCACCAGTATTCAAGATCGATCATCGGTAGGTCGTGTCTTGACCAAGAGTAAGGAGAAATCCGTCACAAGGGGCATTCTCAATTCGCCCAAACCTGTCTATAGTGTACGCTCAGATAAATACAGAATTTACAAGGCTCAACAAATTGTGTTTCACACCCAGCCCATCTTGCGAAGGCCATGTCAGTTTGCCGGGAACTGCAACGTTAAGCAAGTCGTAATCCGATAAGCTGGTTGGTACGCAATATGGGCCCTAGCGCATTATCTGGCCAACCTCTTCCCGCAACCGCGCTAACCCTGATTCCTGTTTTTTCCTGTCTACTGGATCCTCACTCCATCACATTCAATCCATTTTTCAGGACAGTACGCCCAATTCCTTCAGACCTGCAGTTATATGGACTGCAAAGATTTCATCATGGCCTCATCCCGCCGGACCAATAATAACTACCTTTACCATACAGTTCACAATCTGCATATCATACAAAAACGGCGCCACCCTTTATCAGGGTAGCGCCGCTTGCTCTTTCGCATCTAACTGGCCGGACGTCCTTCATCAACCCGTTCCCGCAACTCCTTGCCTGCCTTAAAATGAGGTACGTATTTTTCTGGCACGCTGACCTTACCACCTGTTTTAGGGTTACGCCCCTGGCGTGGAGGACGATAGTTCAAACTAAAACTACCAAAGCCGCGAATCTCGATACGTTCTCCTGTAGCCAGATTTTTTACCATGGCATCCAGAACCGTCTTGACCGCAAGTTCTGCATCTTTGGCCACCAGTTGCGGATAACGCAGTGCCAGTCGAGCAATCAGTTCAGATTTAGTCATTATAATTTCCTTTACTGATCTTGATTTTTTCCATCAAGTTTAGCCTTGAGCAAAGCACCTAGATTGGTGGTGCCAGCATTAGAAGCCTGCTCAGTTGCCACCTTTTGCATTGCTTCTGATTCCTCTGCAACATCTTTGGCCTTAATGGAAAGACTAATATTACGATTTTTACGATCGATACTGATAATCCTGACTTCAACTTCTTCGCCTTCCTTAAGATGGGTATGGATATCTTCAACCCGTTCACGTGCCACCTCAGAAGTACGCAAATACCCTTCAACTTCAGGGCCAAGTTGCAGTGTCGCACCTTTCGCATCAAGGGACTTAACCACACCCTTGATGATGGCACCTTTATCATGCATTGCAACAAAATTGGTGAAAGGATCACCCTCGATCTGCTTGATACCCAAAGATATGCGTTCTCGCTCAGAGTCAATTGCCAATACTACGGCCTCAACCTCTTCACCTTTACGATAATTGCGCACTGCTTCTTCACCGGGAAGATTCCAGGACAGGTCGGAAAGATGCACCAAACCATCTATCCCTCCTGGCAAGCCGATAAAAACACCAAAATCGGTAATCGACTTGATTTGTCCCCGTACCCGATCACCCTTCTTGTGAGCAGTGGAAAACTCTTCCCATGGATTGGACATGCACTGCTTCATTCCCAAAGAAATCCGTCGACGGTTTTCATCAATTTCGAGCACCATCACTTCCACTTCATCACCAACCTGAACAACTTTGGCCGGATGAACATTCTTGTTCGTCCAATCCATTTCAGAAACATGCACCAAACCTTCAATTCCCTGCTCAATTTCAACAAATGCGCCATAATCAGTAAGGTTGGTAACCTTTCCGAACAAACGAGTACCTGAAGGATACCGGCGTGCCAGATTAACCCAGGGATCATCACCCAGCTGTTTGATACCCAGAGAAACGCGGTTCTTTTCCTGATCATATTTCAGAACCTTGGCTTCGACTTCATCACCAACAGCCAAAACTTCCGACGGATGCTTTACGCGGCGCCATGCCAAATCGGTAATATGCAAAAGACCATCAATCCCGCCTAAATCAACAAATGCACCATAATCGGTAATATTCTTGACGATGCCCTTGATGATTGCGCCTTCATGAAGGTTCTCGAGCAATGCCTTGCGTTCTGCGCCCTGTGTCGCTTCGAGCACTGCACGACGTGATACCACAACATTGTTACGTTTGCGATCAAGCTTGATAACCTTGAACTCCATCTGCTTTCCCTCAAAGGGTGCAGTATCCTTGACAGGACGAATATCAACCAGCGAGCCAGGCAGAAAAGCCCGTATGCCATTAACCATGACGGTCAAGCCGCCCTTGACCTTGCCGTTAATGACTCCTTCTACGATCAACCCCTGGTTCATGGCCTCTTCAAGCTCATTCCAAGCTGCAAGACGTTTTGCCTTCTCACGAGACAGACGGGTTGAACCATAACCATCTTCAAGCGCATCAATGGCCACACTTACAAAGTCACCAACCTTGACTTCAAGTTCACCACGATCATTACGAAATTCACTTGCAGGAATGACAGATTCAGACTTGAGCCCCGCATTTACAATCACTTCATCATTATCAACATGCACAACCTCAGCGGTAATGACTTCGCCGGTGCGCATTTCCTGATGCGACAATGATTCTTCAAAGAGGCTTGCAAAACTTTCGGGTGCATCTACTACGGAAGGAGAAACAGTAGTCATAAGAAAAAAATACCCAATTTTCGTCTCAAGGACGGGTCTGGTTGATAAAAAAGGCACCGGGGATCTGGAAAAACACTTCACCAGTATCACCCACGGCACCTACCACGGCTTCACCACTTCGTATCGCCGCAAAACTTCCTGAACAGCTTCATCTATCGTCAATTGAGATGTATCCAGAAAAAAAGCATCCTGGCTTTGACGCAACGGCGCCACAGCGCGCATGGTATCCCGCGCGTCCCGTTCACGAATGTCAGCAAGAATGTTTTCGATACTACCACCCTTTTCTTTTTCCATCAACTGCTTATATCTGCGCTGAGCCCGGATTTCCTGCCTTGCGGTCAAATAAACCTTCAACAAGGCATCAGAAAAAACCACAGTGCCCATATCTCGGCCATCGCAGACAAGACCTGGAAGTTTTCGAAAATTCCTTTGTTTTTCAAGAAGTCCTGCCCGAACCTGGGGGATGGCAGAAATCATGGAAGCCATTTTTCCTACGGATTCATCACGAATAGCTAATGTCACGTCTTCCTGTTCCAGAAAAATCCGGTCCAGTTCAAATCGGACAGTCAACGTTCTTGCCAATTCGCCCAAATCCCCGGCAGCTTCTGACGACATGCCTTTACGCAACGCAAGAAAAGCAACCAGCCGGTACAGCGCTCCAGAGTCAAGATAATGATAGCCAAGCAGGCTGGCTACCCTTGAAGCAACAGTTCCTTTTCCACTTGACGCGGGACCATCTATGGTAATGACCGGCACCGAAATCAAGCGCTATCTCCAACCTGAAGCTGAACCCCGGCCTGAAATGCAAGTTCTGCGAAGCCCGGAAATGAAGTGCCAACATTGACACAGTCCAGAATGCTCAAAGGTTCGGAAGCACACAAAGCCGCCATGGTAAATGACATGGCAATTCGATGATCTCCATGGCTATCGATCACCCCTCCGTGGTAACCTCCCCCTTCAATAATGATGCCATCAGGCATTGGCTGGTTCCTGACTCCGAGAATGGACAAACCGTCGGCCATCACCTGAATGCGATCCGATTCCTTGACCCTTAGCTCTTCAGCACCAGTCAGTACTGTTTGACCACAAGCATTGGCCGCCGCAATGAATAGAGCCGGAAACTCATCAATGGCAAGAGGTACTAGACTGGCCGGGATTTTCACGCCATGAAGTTTTGCTGAGCGCACACGGATATCTGCAACGGGTTCTCCGCCTGCCTGGCGCTGATTCAAGATCGATAGATCCGCCCCCATCAAGCGGAGGATATCAATAATCCCAGTCCGGGTCGGGTTAATACCAACATCAGTCAAGATAATATCAGAGCCTTTAGCGATACTGGCCCCAACCATAAAAAAAGCTGCTGAAGAAATATCAGCAGGGATCTCAATGTTACATGCCTTTAGATGTCCTCCCCCTGCAAGGGAAATACGTGACCCGGAAACATTGAGAGAATAACCGAATGCTTTCAGCATTCGTTCAGTATGATCGCGTGTAACCGCAGGTTCTATCACAACCGTTTCACCTGAAGCATACAGGCCGGCAAGCAGCAACGAAGATTTCACCTGTGCACTGGCCACAGGCAATTCATATTCTATACCCTGAAGACCTTCAGAAGGCTGGATATCCAGGGGAGGATATCCTTTCTCTCCTGTATGAATCATCGCACCCATAAGTCTCAAAGGGTCAGCCACACGTAACATGGGCCTTTTCATGAGCGAACTATCCCCGACCAAGCAGGAAGCAAAGTGCTGGGCGGACAAAAGCCCGGCAAGAAGACGCATGCTAGTGCCGGAATTACCCAGATCAATCAGCACCCCGGCTGATTTAAGACCATGCATGCCAACACCATGCACTATCACCTGGCCATTCTCAGGTCCATCTATATGGACACCCATAAGACGGAAAGCGTTCATGGTCGATAACGCATCTTCTCCTTCAAGAAAACCCCTTATCCTCGTCGTTCCTTCTGCCAGGGAACCTAGCATGATGGCCCGATGAGAAACGGATTTATCTCCTGGCACCCTGATTGTTCCCGACAACTGTCCGCCAGGACTTACTTGGTACAACACATTGTTTCTCCAAATATCCGGTTACTGACGATCCTGACCCCATCTATTTCTTGCTGACCGGGCATGCGAAAACATTTTCAGCAAGGATGCCGTATCTTCTTCAGTAAGCCAGGTGAGCATTTCATTCAACCGATCCCGATATTCTGCAAGCACCTGCATAAGCTCGCCCCGATTGGCCAGGCATATATCACGCCACATTTCAGGAGAGCTTGCGGCAATACGGGTAAAATCACGAAAACCACTGGCCGCGTAGGAAAAAAGCAATTCCGAATCTGGCCTTCCAGCCAGCATATCAACCAGGGCATAGGACAGGGCATGGGGTAAATGGCTAACGGCTGCAAAAATCCTGTCATGAATTTGCGCATCCATCAGGGTTACAACAGCTCCGCAGGACTGCCAGAAATCCTTAGCTTCTTCAAGTGCCTTATCCTGAAGCCCTTCATGGGGAGTCAGAATCACTGGTTTTCCGGAAAAAAGCTCAGCCCTCGCACCTTGGCAGCCTGAAATCTCGGCTCCTGCAACAGGGTGCCCAGGCACAAACCGGCTGAAGTGTTTCCCAAGATGCTTACGTCCAGCAGCTATGACGTCCTGTTTCGTACTGCCCGCATCCAGTATGATCGCATCATCAGGCAAAGAATGTGCTATCGCTTCAAACACTGCAGGGATCTGGCCAACCGGTGTTGCGACAAGCACCCAGTCTGCAGATCCCACTGCCGCTTCAGCATCGGTTGATACCTCATCGATAAGACCTGAATCCAGAGCTTGCCCAAGGTTTTCCTGGCCACGCCCGACACCGATAATATGCCCGACAGCAAACGCCTTTCTAAATGATTTGGCGGCCGAACCTCCAATCAGTCCGACGCCGATTACGACAAGGGTCTTACGCATAAATGCCTGTCGCCTGAAAAAGGGTCCATTTTGCCATAGAATACATATTCGGGCATCTTGGGCTAGAGTGATTTTGCAAGAGCATGGAGAAACAATTCATTTTCATCCCCAATACCGACCGATACCCTGAGCCATTCAGGTAAACCGTAATTATTCACAGGCCTTACAATGACTCCTAAACGAAGGAGCCGTTCATAAACAGCCGTACCCTCATGGACCTTGAACAGAACAAAATTACCGTACGAAGGAAGAAACTCGAGGCCCATCGTCCTGAATCCTGCATAAAGCTGGGCAAGACCTGCACGATTAACCGTATAACTCAGCTCCAGAAACTCTTTATCATCCAGGGCGGCTATTGCAGCTGCCTGGGCAACAGCACTGACATTGAATGGCTGACGCACCCGATTAAGAAGATCCGCTACGTTAGGGTGAGCCAATCCATATCCCACCCTCAACCCAGCAAGTCCATAAGCCTTTGAAAAAGTTCTCGTAATCAAAAGATTTGGAAATTCATCAAGCCATCTTGAAGAGTCATAACGAGAGCCAGGGGGCAGATATTCCGTATAGGCTTCATCCAGAACCAGCAATACATCCTGTGGCAGCCTATGCAGAAAAGACAGGAGAATGCCTGAATCAAGAAAGGTACCGGTTGGATTATTCGGATTTGCAATAAAAACCACACGTGTATCAGATCGAACAGAAGAAAGCATAGCCTTGGGATCATGACCAAAGTCTATCGCCGGAGCAACAATCCCGAACGCGCCAGTAGCCTGTGTGACCAGAGGATAAACTGCGAAAGAGTATTGGGCATATACAGCCGAAGCATCCGGGCCAAGGAATGCACGGGCAGCCAGGTCCAGAAGATCATTTGAACCATTGCCAAGCACAATCTGGTCTAGGTTCACATTATGGCGTTCTGCAATCTTCTGTTTAAGCCCATAGCCATTTCCGTCAGGGTAACGTGACACCTCCTGCAGAGCCTGACGTACCGCATCTCCTACACCTGGACTTGCTCCCAGCGGATTTTCATTACTTGCAAGCTTGACTGCACGTACAATACCCAGTTCCCGTTCCAGTTCACTTACTGGTTTTCCCGGCTGATAGGGCGATATGGCACGCACGTAACCAGGAGCAAATGCAGTAGGATCCAACTCTAAACTCTCCTCAAAGGGGGGCAACAGGATAAGAGCCCAATATCTTCACAAAACTTGCCTTTCGGCCAACCTCATCGATAGCAAGACGTACCGGCTCATCCTCAATGTGGCCTTCTAAATCCAGATAAAAAACATATTCCCATAACGCGACCCGTGAGGGCCGCGACTCAAGCTTGGTCAGGCTCACACTATGATCAGCAAAAGGCGCGAGCATATCATGCATGGCTCCAGGACGATTGGCAGCAGCAAGGACAAGTGAAGTGCGATCATGTCCAGTTCGGGCTGCTGCATGCTGACCTAGAACCAGAAAACGGGTCGTATTTTGCAACTCGTCTTCAATATTTTCTGCAAGGATAGTCAAGCCATAAAGATCTGCAGCCACCCTGGAAGCAATGGCGGCAGCACCTTCTTCCTGGGTTGCCTTTTTTGCAGCTTCGGCATTGCTAACTACCGACAGGCGCTCCGCTCCGGGCAGATGGGATCCAAGCCAGGCATGACACTGTCCAAGGGACTGGATATGGGAATAAACAATTCTCACGGAGGCAAGGTCAGACTCTCGGGAAAGCAGGCAATGGTGTATGGGTAAAACTACTTCACCACAAATTTTCAGAGGTGTTTCAAGAAGCAGATCCAGCGTCCGTCCAATCGCGCCTTCTGTTGAATTTTCAACTGGAACAAGCCCGTAATCCGCAGAACCGGATTCTACCGAATGAAAAACTTCATCAATACTTGATGCGGGGCATAACCGGGCAAATTGCCCGAAATGTTTGGTTGTCGCAGCATGGGACCAGGTTCCTAGCGGCCCAAGAAAAGCTATATCAAGTGGTTTTTCCAGGGCGAGGCACGCTGACATAATTTCACGGAACAGCGTACCAACAGCTTCATCAGAAAGCGGCCCTTCATTCTTTTCGCGAATATTCCGGATTATCTGGGCTTCACGATCGGGACGATAGATACCTTGACCATTCTTGAGATGTCCAATAGCCTGTGCGTGACGAGCCCGTTCATTGATCAAAATCAGGATTTCATCATCAATGGAATCAATCCGATCACGATGGCGCTTGAATTCATCTGTCATCTATGCTCCCCCGATTAGCCGTTAAGACGTTCAAATTCAGTCATAAAGGCAACCAACGCATCTACCCCTTCTTCAGGCATGGCATTATAGATCGAAGCGCGCATCCCACCTGCAAGCTTGTGGCCTCTAAGCTGCATTAAACCTGCCTTTTCCGCGTCGGAAAGAAAACGTGAATTTAACAACTCATCACGCAAATAGAAAGCCACATTCATGCAGGAGCGGGCGCGAGCCTTCACACGACAGACATAAAGGCTGCTCGAATCAATATAATCATACAGTTTTTTAGCCTTGCGCTCATTAAGGCACTGCATCGCAACAAGCCCCCCTTGTCGCTTTAGCCACCTGAAAACCAGACCGGCCATATATATCGCAAACGTGGGTGGGGTATTCAGCATGGACTTTTGAGATGCCACCTGTCGATAATCAAAAAGACGCGACTGCTGAGGCAGGACCTCACCCATCAAATCCTCTCTCACAACTACAAGCGTTAACCCTGAAGGGCCGATATTTTTTTGCGCGCCAGCATAAACCAGGCCAAAACGTGTGATATCAACTGGCCGGGATAAAATATTTGAAGACATGTCACAAACCAGCGGCAATCCCTGTGCTTCAGGGATTGCCTTGAATTCAATACCCCGGATAGTTTCATTCGATGTGTAATGCAGGTAAGCGCTTGAAGGGTCGGTTTCAATGACATCAGGGACATCATCAAACCCTGAAGGTTGCATATCTGCAGCATAGCGCACAGTACAAAAACGCGCTGCCTCCGAAACCGCTTTCTGCCCCCATTCACCGGTAACGACATAATCTGCCTGGCGTTTTCCGCGCAGAAGATTAATTGGAACGATTGCAAACTGGGCAGTGGCACCGCCTTGCATGAACAAAACCCGATATGTTGAAGGAATGGAAAGCAGCATACGAAAATCAGATTCAATTTCTTCATAAAGGTTCTGGAAAAGGGAACCACGGTGACTGATTTCCATAATCGACATCCCGCAGCCACGAAAATCCAGCAGCTCCGCCTGAGCTTCGAGCAGAACTTCTCGTGGCAGCACCGCGGGACCTGCACCAAAATTATAAATAGTCATGATTTATTGAAAATTATTCTTTTTCTTCAGATTCAATATTAACTGTTTCCGGGACTTCATCAGCTGGGTCAGCCTCTTTGAGATCTTCTTCAGCTTCTGCTATCCGCTCAATACCTATCAATTTTTCTCCGGCATCGAGATTGATAAGTGTAACACCCTGGGCTGAGCGCCCCGTAACCCTCACTTCTGATACCCGCGTCCTGATCAGTACTCCACCATCAGTAATAAGCATGAGTTCATCGGTGTCCCTGACAAGCGTCGCAGCAACCACCCGACCATTTCTCTCACTGGTCGCAATAGCTATCATCCCCTGTGTCCCGCGTCCATGGCGAGTGTATTCTCCGATAGGGGTACACTTGCCATATCCATTTTCAGTCGCAGCAAGAACAAGCTGGGTTTCATCTTCAGCAACCAGCATGGAAATGACACGCTGATTTCCTGCAAGCCTCATCCCTCGGACTCCTCGGGCATTACGACCCATGGGGCGTACATCTGCCTCATCAAAACGCACAGCCTTGCCCGCATCGGTAAACAGCATCACATCATGATGACCATCAGTAATCGCTACGCCGACAAGAAAATCATTTTCATCCAGATCCAAAGCGATAATCCCGGAACTGCGGGGTCGCGAAAAATCAGATAAAGGCGTCTTTTTCACAACTCCTCGAGCCGTCGCAAAAAATACATAGTGTTCCTGATCAAAGGCTTTAACAGGCAAAATGGCATTTATCTTTTCATTCTCTCCAATCTGGAGGAGGTTGACTATAGGCTTTCCACGACTCGTACGGTTTCCCTGGGGCACTTCATAAACCTTAACCCAATAGACACGGCCCAGGCTGGAGAAGCAAAGAATATAATCGTGACTATTAGCTATAAACAGCTTGTCAATAAAATCATCTTCCTTGGTTGCTGCTGCCTGCTTACCTCGCCCACCCCTACGCTGGGCAGTATAGTCAGAAGCAGGCTGTGCCTTGATGTAACCCGAGTGTGAAAGTGTAACCACGACATCTTCCTGGGCTATCATATCCTCAAGACACAAATCTGAAGCATTATATTCAATCTCGCTATACCGCTCATCACCATATTGGGCACGCACGGCTGAAAGCTCCTCAGCAATGATAGCCGTGACCCGTTCGGGTTTTGCAAGAATGTCCAGCAAGTCTGTAATATGCGCCATCACTTCCCGGTATTCAGACAGAATTTTGTCTTGCTCAAGATTCGTCAATCTCGATAACTGCATCTTCAGAATTTCATCTGCCTGGACATCGCTCATATGATAGCCATCGGCATGCAGGCCATATTGGAGCAACAAACCCTGAGGGCTAGAAGCCTTGATATCGACACGATTCAGCATCTCCTCAACCAGAGCCGAGTGCCAGGTACTGCGCAATAACGCCTCCTTTGCAGCAGCAGGAGATGCAGCCGCCTTGATCAAGGCAATGACTTCATCTACATTCGACAATGCCACAGCAAGACCTTCTACCACGTGCCCTCGTTCGCGGGCTTTTCTAAGATCGTAGGCTGTACGGCGTGTTACAACTTCACGACGATGCCGCAGGAAAGCTTCAAGCATCTGCTTGAGATTCAGAAGACGTGGCTGATTATCCACCAATGCCACCATATTCATCCCGAAGGTATCTTGCAACTGGGTCTGCTTGAACAGGTTATTTAGCACGACTTCAGGAATTTCACCCCGCTTGAGTTCAATGACCCCTCGCATTCCTGACTTGTCTGATTCATCCCGAACATAGGCAATACCTTCGATTTTCTTATCACGTGTCAACTCTACAATCTTATCCAGAAGATTCTTTTTATTAACCTGGTATGGAAGTTCATCAATGATGATTGCCTGACGGTTTGATTTGTCTATTTCCTCAAAATGAGTACGTGCCCGCATCACAACACGGCCTCTTCCAGTTCGATAACCTTCATGAACCCCGTTGATTCCATATATAATTCCGGCAGTGGGGAAATCTGGTGCAGGGACCAGTTGAATTAACTCTTCAATGGAAATATCTGGAGATTCAAGCAAGGCCAGGCAGGCACTAACAACCTCCGTCAGATTATGCGGAGGGATATTGGTAGCCATTCCAACAGCAATACCTGACGAACCGTTCACGAGAAGATTAGGGACCCGGGTCGGCATGACAAGCGGCTCACTTTCAGAGCCATCATAATTAGGGCCGAAATCAACCGTTTCTCTATCAAGATCAGCGAGCAGTTCATGGGCAATCCGGGTCATCCGGATTTCGGTATACCGCATAGCGGCAGGATTATCACCATCAACCGAACCAAAATTGCCTTGACCATCAACCAGCGGATAACGAAGTGAAAATGGCTGGGCCATACGCACAATCGTGTCATAAACCGCACTATCTCCATGCGGATGAAACCGGCCAATCGTTTCGCCGACAACCCGCGCCGACTTCTTATAGGGTCGATTCCAGTTATTGCTGAGCTCATGCATGGCAAACAGCGCACGCCTGTGGACAGGCTTCAGACCATCGCGAACGTCCGGTAATGCCCGGCCGACTATAACACTCATTGCATAATCAAGATAAGAACGGCGCATCTCTTCTTCGAGGCTGACCGGGAGGGTTTCTTTAGCAAACAAACTCATTGGTGAGACCTTTGATTGAAGGCAAAATTTCAGACAAAAATTAATTGAATTTTAACATATATCCACCCCTGCGTCACACTTGAAGCCCTATTCCCGTCAATTGCCTCTACACATGGCTGAGCAATATTTGTGAGGGGTAAACCTCTTTGCTAAAATAGCTTCTTTAATCTTCAGGCTTTCCTCAGATGCCAAATGTTGACTCGCTAGAACTCGACAAGTTCAGCAAGCTTGCCCATCATTGGTGGGATCCCAATGGCAAATTCAAGACCCTGCATGAAATCAATCCATTGCGAGTTGATTATATCAACCGTCTTAGCCCTGTTAACAGTCTTAAAGTTGCAGATATCGGCTGCGGGGGGGGAATACTGAGCGAAGCGCTTGCTTCACTTGGTGCAAAAGTAACCGGGACAGATCTGGGTGAAAAGGCGATTCGCATCGCCAAATTACATCAGCTTGAAACCGGATCAGGAGTCAATTACGAACTCCTATCTGCAGAAAACCTGGCAAGACGTGAGCCTGCTTCCTATGACATCATTACATGCATGGAAATGCTTGAGCACGTTCCTGAACCTGAAAAAATTGTTAAGGCATGCGCTGCCCTTGCAAAACCAGGAGCCACTGTCTATTTCTCGACTTTAAACCGCAACCCCAAAGCCTACACGCTGGCTATACTCGGTGCCGAATACCTGCTTAACATGCTCCCCCGTGGCACTCACGATTATTCGAGGTTCATTCGCCCATCTGAACTTGTCCAATGGTGTCGAAGTTCAGGTCTTGAAGTATTTGATTTACGCGGGATTCATTACCATGCCCTGAGTCATCATTTTTCCATTGGTAGCGACATATCCGTTAACTACATTATTGCCACTCGCAAAGTATGAGCCGCATCAGGGCTGTTTTGTTCGATCTAGATGGTACGCTTGCTGATACCGCACCCGATCTTGGCCACGCGCTCAACTTGTTGCTGGCTTCACACAATCTCGCACCGCTTCCTCTGGAAACCATCCGACCTGTAGCTTCTCACGGTGCAAGAGGACTGATTGAATTAGGATTCAACGTTCATCCTGAAGATACTGCATATGCAAACCTAAGGCAGGATTTCCTCAATCATTATGAAAACAACCTCTGCCTTAATACATCATTGTTCGCAGGCGCCAAAAGTTTGCTTGACAAACTGGAATCGCGCCTCATCCCATGGGGAATCGTCACCAACAAACCTATGCGTTATACCTACCCCCTAGTGCAGGCACTGGGTCTTGCCGATCGTGCTGGTTGCTGTGTATGCGGAGATACTACAAGCCATTCCAAACCTCACCCTGAACCCTTGCTTTTTGCTGCTCACCAACTCAACATCAAACCAGAAACCTGCCTTTACCTTGGCGATGCGCAACGGGATATTGAAGCTGCCCGAAGCGCAGGCATGACTGCCCTGGTTGCCCGTTACGGTTACCTTTCCACATTTGATCAACCTGATACCTGGCAAGCCTCAGGCTTAATCGATACTCCAGAAGAACTTTTGAACCATCTTTAATAATTTTATGTTTCTAAAACCATTAAATTATTAGTACTGGATCAGAACTATATAAGGCTCTTTGCCTGAATTATGGTATAATTCCAAACGTTAGGATTGTTTATTTTCAAATGAAACGGGGGGCGACCTGGTTTCGATTGCGTATCGGAAATAGCGCAGTGCATGCCAAGGTTTCAGTTACCTTGTAAAACAGCTGAACGGCAAATAAACGCCAACGACTCAAACTACGCTCTGGCTGCTTAATCCAGCCGGACCTCGCTCCAGTTAGTCCGCGGATTGGGTCGGGAAACCGACAGCGAGGTCATTAACGCGGAATCGCATCCATTCGGGTCACCGGGGTGGGTGTAAAATAAGGTGACTCGCTTGACACGAGCCTGACGATTGGCGCGTGAAGGGTTAAAACCAAACAATCTGTCCAAGCATGTGGACGACTGACTATTGAAGGGCGTAAGACGCGGGTTCGATTCCCGCCGCCTCCACCAATACCAATGCCCAACTGTGTATGCAGTTGGGCATTTTTCTTGAAGCCCCGCGCACCTGCGCGGGTTCGTGCGGATTCCTGCGGACTTCGCCTCGGCGCCAGGACGCCTGAAAACGCCCGCTTTCACTCTCTCCTGGCGTTTCCTCGCTCTGGCGTCGCTCTTCTGAAGTGGCCGGAAGTCCGCAAAGGCCCGATCTCGTTGCCTTTCAGATCAACAGCTTACGCGCGGACGAATCAAACGGTTGATTTTCAGCATCGGCAGGCGGTGGAACCCGCCCCGATTCGGAGAGTGGAGAATGCGCGAAAATGACCAAAAAAAGAGGCGATGAACCACGGCGATGACAGCAAAGGATCGGGCAGAAAACACCGCGAATGACGACTCGGTCCAGCCCAAGGGATGGATGAACCGCACCGTCGCCGGCGCCGGCATCACTAGCGCGCTCGGTGAATCGCCCCGGGTTTCGTGGAGGCTGTTTGGTTTAAGTCAAGTCACATTGGCAGCCGGTTCGGCGAGTTGCTGATAGTAGTTTACCTCAGCTTCGGCGGGAGGAATATATCCGATCGATTCCAGCAGCCGGTGGTTGTTGAACCAGGCCACCCATTCCAGCGTGGCCAGCTCCACGGCCTCCTTTGTTTTCCAGGGGGCCCGGCGGTGGATTAACCCGGTCTTGTAGAGCCCGTTGATGGTCTCAGCCAGGGCATTGTCGT